>USEX01000003.1 GCA_900553755.1 uncultured Clostridium sp. | reverse complement strand
TAATTGAGACATTTTCTCAAATGATTTATTAAGACATTATCACAAATGAATTATAATGTCAAAAGCAAAAATGCAATTGAACTTGAAAAAATATCCAATATGTGCTATAATTAAAACATTGACAAAGAGAGGTGAAATTTATTGAGAGATATTAATGTAATAAGAGAAGACTATAATGAGTATATCATGCAACAATTGCATGAATATGAAATTAGTTTGGGAATGATAGGAAGCGCAATAGAAAGAATGAAAGCAAAAAAATTAATATCTGAAAATGTACAAATAACTGGTAGAATAAAAAGTTTTAAATCTGCATATTTAAATTATGAAAGAGATAAGAAAATAGATGATTGTTTTGGTCTAAGGATTGTAGCAAAGCAAGAGGAGCTAGTGAAAATAAGAGAAGAGTTAGCAAAGCTATTAACTGTAAAAAGCACAAAAGACCATAGAAAAAGAATGAATACAGGATATAATGCAGTACATCAGATGGTATATTTAAATAATGAATTTATAGACGGATTAAAAGATATAGATCCGCACTTATTTCCATTATTAGAAATTCAATATTGGGATGAAGAAACAGAAAGAGATTGCTTTAATGGGAATCTTTCATATGCACACTATAAACATAGAGATATAAAAAAAATGGCAAAACAATATAATGAGAATCCAGAAAGCGTATATGAAGAACTACCAATTTATTATGAAATAGAAGGTAAAGAAGTAAAAAGATTAAGCAAAGAAGAGACGTTAGATAGAATGTATCCAGAATTAAAAACAGAATTGGAAGAAAATCAAGAACAGATGTTAGATATAGGATAAGAAAAGAGGCACATTGTAGAAAAACCTATAATGTGCTTCTTTTTTTGTAATAATTATTGACTTTTAGCTTCAAATAGTATATAATAATTAAGCATGTAAGATAGCGAAGAAGTAAGATGTGGCTACAATCCGCAATAAACCAGCGATTGGAGGGAACTCTTATGGAGCATGTCGTGGCTTAGACCAGGCGGTAAGGTTTATAAAATAGAAGCACTTATCCCAAGAATTATCATGCAAAACTTGGGCTTTTATATTGATAAATGGTAGAACACCAGGGTGCGTTTATAACTTCCTGCCAAATAAAAATAATATTAAGGAGGGAAATTTACATGGCAAAAACACAAACAAGTGAGGTAACAAACGGTAAACTAAGAATAAGACTTAAAGCTTATGATTCAGTTGTTTTAGAACAGTCTGCTGCAAAAATAGTAGATACTGCTAAAAAAACAGGAGCTAAAGTTTCAGGACCTATTCCATTACCAACAGAAAAAGAAATCGTAACAATATTACGTTCTCCACACAAACACAAAGATTCAAGAGAACAATTTGAAATGAGAACACACAAGAGAGTTATAGACATTCTTTACCCAACACAAAAAACAATTGATAGTTTAACAAAAATAGAACTACCAGCTGGTGTTGATATAGAAATAAAATAAATTCATAAATAAAGTTGAAAGTTGTGAACAACTAAAAACAAATCACAAACAAAACCAAGCTGATAGACTTTTAAGTTTATAAGCCAATAGTTAGGAGGAAAAGGAATGAATAAAGTAATAATAGGAAAGAAAATAGGAATGACACAAATATTCGATGAAAAGGGAAAGGTTATTCCTGTAACAGCAATTGAAGCTGGACCATGTGTTGTAGCACAAGTTAAAAATGTAGAAACAGATGGATATGAAGCAATCCAATTAGGATTCGGTGAAGTCAAAGAAAGCAAAGTTAATAGACCAATAAAAGGACACTTTGCAAAATCAAAATTAACACCAAAGAAACATTTAAGAGAATTTAGAGCAGACTCTGTAGAAGGAGTAAAAGTTGGAGATGAACTTAAAGCTGATACTTTTGCAGCAGGAGATAAAGTTGATATCCAAGGTATATCTAAAGGTAAAGGTTTCCAAGGTGTTATTAAACGTCATGGACAATCAAGAGGACCAATGGGTCATGGTTCTATGTATCATAGAAGACCAGGTTCAATGGGACCTACATCAACTCCAGGAAGAGTATTTAAAGGTAAAAAACTTCCAGGACATATGGGAAGAAATACAATAACAATACAAAACCTAGAAGTTGTTAAAGTAGACTTAGACAAGAATGTAATATTAGTAAAAGGTAGCGTACCAGGAGCAAATGGTAGTATCTTAAAAATAAAATCAAGTATAAAAGCATAGGAAGGAGGAAGAAAAAATGCCTAAAATAGATGTATATGACATTAATGGAAAGAAAGTTAAAGAAGTTGAATTAAAAGAAGAAATATTTGGAATAGAGCCAAATGAAGCTGTAGTACATAGCGTACTAGTAAACTTCTTAGCAAATCAAAGACAAGGTACACAAAGTACTAAAACAAGATCAGAAGTTGCTGGTGGTGGAAGAAAACCATGGAGGCAAAAAGGAACAGGACGTGCAAGACAAGGAAGTATAAGAGCACCACAATGGATTAAAGGTGGTATAGCTTTAGGACCAAAACCACGTTCATATAAATATACAGTAAATAAACAAGAAAAAAGATTAGCTATTAAATCAGTATTAAGCTCTAAAGTATTAGAGAATGAATTAGTAGTTGTAGACGAATTACCATTAAAAGAAATAAAAACAAAGGAAATGGTAAAAGTTTTATCAAATTTAAAAGTAGACGGAAAAGCATTAGTAATGCTACCAGAAAAGAACGAAAAAGTTCAAAAATCAGCTAGAAACATAGAAGGTGTAAAAACTACTCTAGTTGGAACAATAAATGTTTATGATTTATTAAAATACAATAAGCTTGTTGTAACATTAGATACAATAAAGAAATTAGAGGAGGTGTACGCATAATGTTACCAGAAGACATAATTATAAAACCTATAATTACAGAGAAAAGTAATGATGGTTTACAAGAAGGAAAGTATACCTTTAAAGTAAATAAAAAAGCTACAAAAGTTGATATTGCAAAAGCAGTAGAAAAACTTTTTGGAGTTAAAGTATTAAAAGTTAACACAATAAATGTTAACGGAAAAGAAAAAAGAGTTGGAAGAAATGTTGGAAAAACATCTGACTGGAAAAAAGCTATTGTTACAATAGATACAAATCCATCAGACAAAACATATCTTGCAAAAGGTGGGAAAGAAGTAAAAGTTTCTAAGAAATATAAAGATTCAATTGACGAATTTGCAGGAGCTTAGAAATAAAATTTAAAAATATCGAGAAATAACTCGGATAACAAAAAATATCTGCTTATGCGGGGCAGGAAAAAAATAATACGTAAATATAAATAATAAGAGGAAAAGAAAATGGCAACAAAAAAATTTAGACCAGTAACTCCATCACTAAGAAACATGGCATTATCTGACTTTTCTGAAATAACAAAAAAGGCACCTGAAAAATCTTTATTAACAACAAAGAAAGAAAAAGCAGGAAGAAATAGTTATGGAAGAATAACAGTACGTCATCAAGGTGGAGGAAACAGACAAAAATATAGAATAATTGATTTTAAACGTAATAAGAAAGATGATATGCCAGCAACTGTAGTTGGTATAGAATATGATCCAAATAGAAGTGCAAATATAGCATTAATAAAATATGAAGACGGAACATTAAGCTATATATTAGCTCCAATAGGATTAAAAGATGGAGACAAAGTAGTATCTGGTAAAAAAGCTGATATAAAACCAGGAAATTGCATGGAATTAGAAAGCATACCAGTTGGTACTATGGTACACAATATAGAATTAAATCCAGGTCAAGGTGGAAAGCTAGTTAGAGCTGCAGGACAAGAAGCTCAACTTATGGCTAAAGAAGGGAAATATGCTAACCTAAGATTACCATCAGGAGAAATGAGATTAGTAATGATTAATTGTAGAGCTACAATCGGAACTGTGGGTAATGCTGAGCATGAAAACATAAAATTAGGTAAAGCAGGAAAAACAAGACATTTAGGAAAACGTCCAGAAGTAAGAGGATCTGCAATGAACCCAGTAGATCACCCTCATGGTGGTGGTGAAGGTAAGGCTCCAGTAGGACACGCAGGACCAATGACTCCTTGGGGTAAACCAGCACTTGGATATAAGACAAGAAAGAAAAACAAAAAGTCAGACAAATTAATATCTAAGAGGAGGAAATAGAAATGTCAAGATCTAGTAAAAAGAAACCATTTGTTGCACCTGAACTATTAAAGAGAATAGATGCAATGAATGAAACTGGAAAAAAAGAAGTTCTAAAAACTTGGTCAAGAGCTTCTACAATATATCCACAAATGGTTGGTCATACAATCGCTGTTCATGACGGAAGAAAACATGTTCCAGTATACATTACTGAAGAAATGATTGGACATAAATTAGGAGAATTTGCTCCAACAAGAACATTCAAAGGTCATGCAGGAGACAAAACAACTACAAACGGAAAATAGAATATTTGAAAATAAAATAAGGAGGTAAGTAGAGTGGAAGCAAAGAAAGAAGAGACAATAGTAAATGAAGTACCAGAAGCAAGAGCTACTTTAAAATATGCTAGAATATCAAGCAGAAAAGTAAAAATCGTAATAGATTTAATAAGAGGCAAAAGCGTAGACGAAGCCCTAGCAATAGTAAAATTCACTCCAAAGGCATCATCTGAAATAATTGAAAAATTATTAAAATCAGCAATAGCCAATGCGGAGAATAACCATAACATGGCTCATGAAAAATTATATGTAGCTGAAGTATATGCAAACCAAGGTCCAACTTTAAGAAGAATTAGACCAGCTGCAAAAGGCTCAGCTGTAAGAATAAGAAAGAGAACAAGCCATATTACAATAGTTTTAAGAGAAAGAGACTAATAAAAAAGGAGGATTAAAATAAAATGGGACAAAAAATGGATCCTAATGGATTAAGAGTTGGAGTCATCAGAGATTGGAACTCAAAATGGTATGCAGATGCAAAACACTTTGGCGACTATCTAGTAGAAGACCATAAAATCCGTGAATATGTAAAGAAGAAATTATACCTTAGTGGAATTTCTAAAATAGAAATAGAAAGAACTGCTAAATTTGTAAAAGTTAACGTATATACAGCAAAACCTGGACTAGTAATAGGAAAAGGTGGAAACTTAGCAGAAAGCTTAAAAGAAGAATTAAAGAAAATGATTAACAAAGAAGTTAATTTAAATATAGTAGAAGTTAAGAATCCTGATATGAGTGCACAATTAGTTGCAGAAAATATAGCAGGACAATTAGAGAGAAGAATTTCATTCAGACGTGCAATGAAACAATGCATGCAAAAAACAATGAAAGCAGGAGCTCTAGGAATAAAGACAGCTGTATCTGGAAGATTAGGTGGAGCTGATATGGCTAGAACAGAATTTTATAAAGATGGTACTATACCACTACAAACATTAAGAGCTGACATTGATTATGGATTTGCAGAAGCAAATACAACTTATGGAAAAATAGGTGTAAAAGTTTGGATATATAAAGGAGAAGTTCTTCCAGCTAAGAAGAAAGTTATGGAAGGAGGAGACAAATAATGCCATTAATGCCAAAAAGAACAAAATATAGAAAACAACAAAAAGGTAGAAATAGAGGAAAGGCAACAAGAGGAAATGTAGTTGTAAATGGAGAATTTGGTTTACAAGCTACTGAAGCAGGAAATATTACTTCTAATCAAATTGAAGCAGCCCGTGTTGCTATGAACAGATATATAAAAAGAAGTGGTAAAGTTTGGATTACAATATTCCCAGACAAACCAATAACAAAGAAACCAGCTGATACACGTATGGGTAAAGGTAAAGGTTCAGTAGAATACTGGGTAGCAGTTGTAAAACCTGGTAGAGTTATGTTTGAAATTGCAGAAGTTCCAGAAGATATAGCTAGAGAAGCTTTAAGATTAGCTGCAAACAAACTATCTGTTAAGTGCAAATTTGTAAAAAAGGAAACTAAAATAGGTGGTGAAAAAGATGAAGATAAATAAAATTAGAGAAATGTCTTCACCAGACCTACAAAAAGAATTAGGAGAATTAAAATCAGAATTATTTAAATTAAGATTCAGTTTAGCAACAAATGGATTAGACAATCCTATGAAGATTAAAGAGGTTAAGAAAGACATTGCAAAAATAAAAACAGTTTTAACTGAAAGAGAATTAGAAGAATCTAAAAAATAAAATGATAGTTTTCATTGATTTTTAGAGAAAGGAGATAGAAAATGGAAGAAAGGAATCTTCGTAAAGTTATGATAGGTAAAGTTACATCTGATAAAATGGATAAAACAGTAGTTGTATCTGTTGAAATAAAAGAGATGGATAAAACCTATGGAAAAATTAAAAAGAAAACATATAAATTAAAAGCTCATGACGAAAACAATGAATGCAAAATAGGAGATAAAGTAAAAGTTATGGAAACAAGACCTTTATCTAAAGATAAGAGATGGAGAGTTGTTGAAGTTGTAGAAAAAGCTATAATAAAATAGTTTTATGATTTAGATATAATTAAAAAGGAGGTACTTTCATGGTACAGCAACAAACAATATTAAAAGTAGCTGACAATACAGGTGCAAAAGAAATTATGTGTATCAGATGCCTTGGTGGTTCTTATAGAAAATATGCAAGAGTAGGAGACATTATAGTTGCTTCTGTTAAAACTGCAACACCAGGTGGAGTTGTAAAAAAAGGTGAAGTTGTAAAAGCTGTTGTAGTAAGAACAAAGAAACCTATAAGAAGAGTAGATGGTTCTTATGTAAGATTTGATGAAAATGCAGCAGTAATAATAAAAGAAGATGGGACACCAAAGGGAACACGTATATTTGGACCAGTAGCTAGAGAATTAAGAGAAAAAGATTATTTAAAAATTCTTTCTTTAGCACCAGAAGTTCTATAAAAATAGAAGAAAATTTTCAATTTAAAAATGTGAGGTGAAAAGAATGAAAATAAGAAAAGGTGATACAGTTAAAGTTTTATCTGGAAATGATAAAGGAAAAACTGGAGAAGTTTTAGAAGTTATACCAAAAACACAAAAAATAATAGTAAAAGGTATAAATATTAGAAAAAAACACATTAAGCCTAGAAAACAAGGAGAAGAAGGCGGAATAATACCTTCAGAGTTCAGCATACATAGCAGCAAAGTAGCAGTTGTTTGTCCAAAATGTGGTAAAGCTACAAGAATAGGATATTCAGTTGAAAAAGATGAGAAAGTTCGTGTATGTAAAAAATGTGGAGAAAATATTAAATAAGAAAGGAGATAGAAAAAAGACTTATGGAAATATTAAAAGAGCAATATGAAAAAGAAATAGTACCAGCTATGATGAAGAAGTTTAACTATAAATCTATTATGGAAGTGCCAAAGCTAGATAAAATAGTTATTAATATAGGTTTAGGAGATACAAAAGAAAATCCTAAAGAATTAGATAATGCTATAGCTGATTTAAGTAAAATAACAGGTCAAAAACCAATAATAACAAAATCTAAAAAAGCAATTGCAGCATTTAAATTAAGAGCTGGAGTGCCAATAGGATGTAAGGTTACATTAAGAAAAGGAAAAATGTATGATTTTGCATTTAAACTATTCAATGTAGCTCTTCCAAGAGTAAGAGATTTCAGAGGAGTTGAAACTAATTCTTTTGATGGAAGAGGAAATTATTCAATGGGTATAAAAGAACAACTTATATTCCCTGAAATTGAATATGATAAAATTGATAAAATTAGAGGTATGGATATAATTTTTGTAACAACAGCAAAGACTGACGAAGAGGCAAGAGAATTATTAAAGCTTTTAGGAATGCCTTTTAAAAATTAAGACAAGAATTAGATAAGAAAGGAGATAGCTAATGGCTAAGAAATCTTTAAAAGTAAAGCAAGCAAGACCACAAAAATACCAAACTAGAGAATATAATAGATGTAAAATCTGTGGCCGTCCACATGCTTATATTAGGAAATATGGAATATGCCGTGTTTGCTTTAGAAAGCTAGCTCACAATGGAGAAATCCCAGGAGTAAAGAAGGCAAGCTGGTAAAATAGAAATTGGAGATACGATAAAGGAGATTTCCAAAAGAAGGAGGGAGAAAGATAAACTATGGTAACTACAGATCC
Organism: uncultured Clostridium sp.; assembly: GCA_900553755.1. Classification (GTDB taxonomy): domain Bacteria; phylum Bacillota; class Clostridia; order TANB77; family CAG-508; genus UMGS1901. The sequence goes on along the minus strand of USEX01000003.1, from coordinate 66,363 downwards.
AATAGCAGATATGCTAACAAGAATTAGAAATGCAAACAGTGCAAAACATAAAACTGTTGATATTCCTGCATCAAATATGAAATTAGCAATAGCTAAGATTTTATTTGAAGAAGGATATATAAAATCTTTTGAAGAGATAAAAGAAGAAAATAATCAAGGAATTATAAGAATAACATTAAAATATTCTGAAAAAGGTAAAAGAGTAATAGATGGACTAAGAAGAATTAGTAAACCAGGATTAAGAGTTTATGCATCTAAAGACGAATTACCTAAAGTATTAAACGGTTTAGGAATAGCTCTAATTTCTACATCTAAAGGAATAATGACTGATAAGAATGCTAGAGAAGCAGGATTAGGTGGAGAAGTATTAGCTTACGTATGGTAATATTAAATGAAGAAGGAGGAGAATAAAAAATGTCAAGAATAGGAAAGAAACCTATAGCTATACCAGATGGTGTTGAAGTAACAATCAATGGTCAACACGTTACTGTAAAAGGCCCAAAGGGAACATTAGAAAGAGAAATTAACAGTAATGTAACAGCAAGAATTGAAAACAAAGAAATAATAGTAGAAGTTGCTTCAGAAGAATTTGGAAACTTACATGGAATAACAAGAACTCTAATTCATAACATGGTTGAAGGTGTAGAAAAAGAATTTACAAGAGAATTAGAGATAAATGGTGTTGGATACAGAGCTCAAAAGAAAGGAAACGGCTTAGTAATGAACTTGGGTTACTCACATCCAGTTGAAGTAGAAGCTCCAGAAGGAATTACTTTTGATGTTCCAGATGCTAACCATATAGTAATTAGAGGAATCGATAAAGAATTAGTTGGTCAAACTGCTGCTAATATAAGAACAAAAAGACCACCTGAAGTATATAGAGGAAAAGGTATTAAATATGCAGAAGAGCATATTAGACGTAAAGAAGGTAAAGCTGGAAAGAAATAAAATTTTAAGCTTAATTAACGTAATATTTTTGGAAATAATAATGTTTTTAGGAAGGAGAGTAAAGTTAGAATGGTAAGTAAGACAGATAGAAAAATGGAAAGAACAAGAAGACATATTCGTGTTCGTAATAAAATAAGTGGTACTGCAGAACGTCCAAGATTATGTATATACAGAAGCAATACTAGCCTATATGCACAAATAATAGATGATGTTGCAGGAGTTACATTAGTAAGTGCATCAACACTTGACAAAACAGTAAAAACAAAACATTCAAATGTGGAAGCTGCTAAAGAAGTTGGAACATTAATAGCTAAAAGAGCAGCTGAAAATAATATAAAATCAGTGGTTTTTGACAGAAGTGGATATATATATCACGGAGTTGTAAAAAAATTTGCAGAAGCTGCTAGAGAAGCAGGATTAGAATTCTAAAAAAAGGAGGGAAATATAGTGCAAGAAGAAAATTCTACAGAATTAAAAGAGAAAGTTGTAGCTATTAATAGAGTTGCCAAAGTTGTAAAAGGTGGTAGAAACTTTAGATTTAGTGCAGTAGTTGTTGTTGGAGACGGAGCAGGACATGTTGGAGTAGGAAACGGTAAAGCTGCAGAAGTTCCAGATGCAATAAGAAAAGCTATAGAAGAAGCAAAGAAAAACTTAATAGAAGTTCCAATAGTAGATACTACTATACCACATGAAATTATTGGAAAATTTGGTAGTGCTAATGTTATGCTAAAACCAGCTGCAGAAGGTACAGGAATTATAGCAGGTGGAAGCGTTAGACCAGTTCTAGAACTTGCAGGATATAGAGATATTAGAACAAAAATAATTGGAACAAACAATCCAAGAAACGTTGTATATGCAACACTAGAAGGATTAAAGAATATGCAAACATTAGAATCAGTAGCTAAAAAAAGAGGAAAAAAAGCTGAAGAAATAATGTAGGCTAAATTATGAAACGTAATTTAACTTTAGAAATAAAAAACTAGGAGGTGTAATCACAAAATGAAATTAGATGAGTTAAAACCAGCACAAAAAAATACAACAAGAACAAGAGTTGGACGTGGAGTTGGATCAGGTTTAGGTAAAACATCTGGTAGAGGTCATAAAGGACAAAAAGCAAGATCTGGCGGTGGAGTAAGACGTGGATTCGAAGGTGGTCAAACACCATTATATAGAAGATTACCAAAAAGAGGATTCACAAATATACATGCTAAAAATTATACAGAAGTAACATTAACAATGTTATCAAAATCAAAGAGTGAAGATGTAACTGCTGAGACTTTACTAGAAGAAGGAATAATTGGAAAAATTAATGACGGTATAGTTGTTTTAGCTACAGGAAAACTTGATAAAAAAGTTAATGTAAAAGCTGTAAGATTTACTAAGGCAGCTGAAGAAGCTATAAAAGCTTTAGGTGGAAAGACAGAGGTGATTTAGTTGTTTAAGACTATAAAAAATGCCTTAAAGACACCAGAAGTTAGAAAAAAATTGCTATATACTTTATTGTTGATAGTAGTTTTTAGATTTGGATGTTTTGTAACAGTACCAGGAGTGGATACTTTTACATTAGCAGAACAAATGCATTCTGCAACAAATGGAGTAACAGGACTAATTGATACAATATCAGGAGGAGCTTTCTCAAGACTTTCTATATTTGCAATGTCTATAACTCCATACATTACAGCTTCTATTGTAATTCAATTATTATCAATGGTAATTCCATCTTTAGAGAGATTAATTAAAGAAGGTGGAGAAGAAGGAACAATAAAAGTAAATAAATACACAAAAATACTTACAATACTTCTTGCGTTAGTAGAAGGTTTGGGAATATTTTTATCATATAAATCAACAGGGATATTCTTAGATACAAGCTTTTTAGGAGGATTCATTACTGTATTATCACTTATGACAGGAACTGCACTTCTAATATGGCTTGGAGAACAAATTACTAACAAAGGAATAGGTAATGGAATTTCTATGTTAATATTTGTTGGTATTGTTTCTGGATTACCATCTGGGGTTGTAACGGTTTGGAACTTGATTTTTGGAACAAGTACATTTAGCACAGTTGGATTAATTGAAGCTTTAGGCTTGATTCTAGGAATAGTTTTATTAATTGCTGCAGTTGTATTTGTACAATTAGCAGAAAGAAGAATACCAGTACAATATGCAAAAAAAGTAGTTGGAAGAAAAATGGTTGGTGCACAAAATACTCATATACCATTGAAATTAGCAATGGCTGGAGTAATGCCAATAATATTTGCATCATCATTTATGACTTTCCCTGCTATGATTATACAAATATTTGTAAAAGACATAGCAGCACAAACTGGATTCTGGGCAGGAGTATATAAATTCTCACTTGCAACATCATCTTCAAGTGTAGGATTAGGTTATACAATAGCAAATGCGTGTGTATATTTATTATTAATTTTAGGATTTACATATTTCTATACATATGCTATGTTTAACCCAGCTGAAATATCAGGAAATATTAAAAGAAATGGTGGTTTCATACCAGGAATAAGAGCGGGTAAACCAACTACAGATTATTTAACATCTGTAATATCTAAGCTAACATTAGTAGGAGGATTTTTCCTAGCAGCAATTGCTATTATACCAATGCTTGCAAGATTTACAAATTTAAATATCGCATTTGGAGGAACATCTATATTAATTTTAGTAGGTGTAGCACTAGAAACTGTACAACAACTAGAATCTCAACTTGTAACAAGACATTACAAAGGATTCTTAGAATAAATAATATAGAGGAGAGAACAACAAAAAACAATCTCTCCTTTTTAATTAGTAGAAAGCAAGTATAAAAAGCTTCTTTCTATTAATTAAAGAGGAAATATGAAAGGAGTTTTTATTATGTATTTAATAATGTTAGGAGCACAGGGAACTGGGAAAGGTACTGTTGCAGGAATTTTAAGTGAAAACACAGGATGGCCTCAAATATCTACAGGGGATATTTTTAGAAAAAATATAGCAGAAAAGACAGAGTTGGGAATAAAGGCAAATGAATTTATATCAAAGGGAAACTTAGTACCGGATGATATAACTGTACCTATGGTTGTAGATAGATTAAACCAAGAAGATTGCGAAAATGGTGCAATATTAGATGGATTTCCACGTACAGTAGAGCAAGCAGAAAAACTAGATGAAATACTTGCTGAAAAAGGAAAAAAAGTTGATTTAGTTGTAAATCTAACCACTCCAAGAGATGAAATAATTACAAGAATTTTAAATAGAAGAGTATGTTCAAATCAAGATTGTAAGGCAACTTATAATTTAACAATGCATCCTTCTAAAGTACCAGGAATATGTGATAAATGCGGTTCAAAATTGGTACAAAGAGAAGATGACAGCAATGAAGCAGCAATTAGACAAAGACTAGAAATATATGATGAAAAAACTAGCCCATTAATAGACTTCTATACAAAGAAGAATATATTAGTAACAGAAGAAGTTAGCGAAAGAATAAATAGAATAGGCAAAGAAGCTGCAGCAGATGTATTAGAAAGAATAAAAAATATGTAAATTAAAGAAGGTAATTAATTTGGTAAGCATAAAAAACAAAAATGAAATAGAAAAAATGAAAGAAGCTTGCAGAGTAGCAAATCTAGCTCAGAAAGCAGTGGAAGCAGCAATTAGACCAGGCATATCAACATATGAATTAGATAAAATTGCTGAACGAACAATGAGAGAAAACGGCGCTATTCCAGCTGAAAAAGGTTACCCAAGTGGAGTAAAAGGCGTACCTGCATTTCCAGGTTCTATATGTGCCTCAGTTAATGATGTGGTAATCCATGGAATTCCTTCAAAAAGAGAAATATTAAAAGATGGCGATATTATTAGTGTTGACCTAGTTGCATATAAAAACGGATTTAATGGTGATTGTGCAAGAACATATTTTGTAGGAAACGTAAATGAAAAAGCTAAAAGATTAGTAGAAATTACAAAACAATCATTTTATGAAGGAATAAAATATGCAAAAAAAGGAAATAGACTAGGAGATATTTCACATGCAATAGGAGAATATGTTGAAAAGCATGGATACAGTGTAGTAAGAGAATTCCAGGGTCATGGAATTGGAGAGAGCATGCATGAAGATCCAGGAATACCTAATTATGGAAAAGCAGGAAGAGGAATTAGGCTAGAACCTGGAATGACACTAGCAATAGAGCCAATGGTTATAGAAGGAAAACCGGGTATTTTAGAATTAGATGATGGGTGGACTATTATTTCAGAGGATGGAAGCCTAGCGGCTCACTATGAAAATACTATTTTAATTACAGAAAATGAGCCTGAAATATTGACTTTATTGTAAAAATGCGATATACTATATAAGCTATTGCTTAAAATAGATTTATTGTATTTTATAAGCAATATCAATTTAGGAGGGTATTGAATGTCTAAAGAGGATGTTATAGAAGTAGAAGGAACAGTAGTAGAAACACTACCTAATACAAACTTTAAAGTAGAACTAGAAAATGGGCATCAAATATTAGCTCATATTTCAGGAAAGTTAAGAATGAATTATATAAAAATTCTTCCAGGGGATAAAGTAAAAGTTGAATTATCACCATATGATTTAACTAGAGGCAGAATCACTTGGAGAGCTAAATAAAATATGAACCTTATAACTTAACTTAAAGAGAGGTGAATGAAATGAAAGTAAGACCATCAGTAAAACCTATGTGTGACAAATGCAAAGTAATAAAAAGAAGAGGTGTCACAAGAGTAATTTGCGAAAATCCTAAACATAAACAAAGACAAGGATAATTGAACAAAATTTGATATTAACACAAATCACGATTAGCGGCTGTTAACATTAGTTTAATAAATTTTATGATTTGTGTTTATATACATGTCTAATAAAAAGTTGAAGACTAATTAAAACTAATGAATTATACTCCAAATAAAGGTATTAACCTCTAATATCCTTTACCAAGAATATAGTTTATAACTTTTATATTGGTGCATTTCACCTTTAACTAATAAAAAGACAAATTAAAATAAAAAATAAAATTAAGTACATGTGGAGGTGCAAAAAATGGCTCGTATAGGAGGAGTTGATTTACCTAGAGAAAAAAGAGTTGAAATAGGACTTACATATATATATGGAATAGGACTATCTCGTTCACAAGAAATATTAAAAAAAGCTGGAATAAATCCAGATACTAGGGTTAAAGATTTAACAGACGAACAAGTACAAGCAATAAGAAATGCTATAGACGGATATACATTAGAAGGTGACTTACGTAGAGAAGTTGCGCTAAATATAAAAAGATTAACTGAAATAGGATGTTATAGAGGTCTAAGACATAGAAGGAGTCTTCCAGTAAGAGGACAAAGAACAAAAACTAATGCTCGTACAAGAAAAGGACCAAGAAAATTAGTAAGCAAGAGCAAGAAATAAAATTGGAAGATAGAAGTTAAATAATATTTAGCATCTAGATTCAAAAGGAGGAAAGTTTAAATGGCTACAAAGAATTTAGCTAAAAAGCCAACTACTAGAAGAAGAGACAGAAAAAATATAGAAAAAGGTATGGCTCATATTCATTCTAGTTTTAATAATACAATAGTTACAATTACAGATACACAAGGAAATGCTTTATCATGGGCAAGTGCTGGAGAACTAGGATTTAAAGGCTCTAGAAAAAGTACACCATTTGCCGCAGGCGAAGCTGCAGAAACAGCTGCTAAAGCTGCTATGGAACATGGGCTAAAAACTGTAGATGTTTTTGTTAAAGGACCAGGTTCAGGACGTGAAGCAGCAATAAGAGCATTACAAACAGCAGGATTAGAAATAACATCAATTAAAGATGTTACTCCAATACCTCACAATGGTTGTAGACCACCAAAAAGAAGAAGAGTATAGGATAACAAGAAAGGAGATATTAAAAAATGGCAAGATATAAAGATGAACAATGCCGTATTTGCCGTAAAGAAGGTCAAAAATTGTTCCTAAAAGGTTCAAGATGCTACTCAGACAAATGCAGTATAGCTAGAAGAAATTATGCTCCAGGCCAAAATGGTCAAAAGAAAAGCAAAATTTCTGAATATGGTACTCAGTTAAGAGAAAAACAAAAAACAAAAGCATTCTATGGTGTAGGCGAAAAACAATTTAGAAGATACTTCGAAATGGCATCAAGCAGCAAAGGAAAAACAGGTGAAGTATTACTTCAATTATTAGAAAGCAGATTAGATAATGTTGTATATAGATTAGGATTTGCAAGTTCAAGAGCACAAGCAAGAATGCAAGTTACTCATGGGGCTTTCGAAGTAAATGGTAAGAAAGTAGACATACCATCATACTTAGTAAAAGCTGGAGACGTTATTAGTGTAAGAGAAATAAGAAAAGATAACGGAACAATAAAATTAGCTGTTGAAGAAAATAGCAGCAGACCAGTTCCAGCTTGGTTAGAAAAAGACGCTGAAAAATTAAGTGGAAAGATATTAAAATTAGCAACAAGAGAAGACATTGACCTACCTGTTGAGGAACATTTAATAGTAGAGCTTTACTCTAAATAATAACTAGAAGTTAGGCAATTAGAATTTAACAATCTAAAGTAATAAGACTTAGAAAGTAAAAATTAAATTGAAGTAGGGTATTTTAAGACAAAATTAGAGAAACTAATTTAAAAGTCTAATCCATAACTTCTATATAGGAGGTAAAAATGATTGAATTTGAAAAGCCAAATATTAAGTGCTTGGAAATGGACAATGCTACAAATTATGCGAAATTTACATGTGAACCATTAGAACGTGGATATGGTATAACAATAGGAAACTCTTTAAGAAGAATATTGCTTTCTTCACTACCAGGAGCAGCTATTACATCAGTAAAAATTGCTGGAGTAGCACATGAATTTGCTACAATAGCACATGTTGTAGAAGATGTTCCAGAAATTATAGTTAATTTAAAAAATGTAAAAATAAAAATCTCTGATGATGAGGTAAAAACATTAAGAATTAATTTTGAAGGTGAAGGAGAAGTAACAGCAGCAGATATCATAACAGATGGAACTGTTGAAATCTTAAATCCAGATTTACATATAGCTACTGTAAATGGTGGTCGCTTATCAATGGAAATGACTGCTAACCGTGGAAGAGGATACAACACAGCTGAAAAGAATAAATTCCCTGATATGCCATTAGGTATGATAGCTATAGACTCTATCTATACACCAGTAAAGAAAGTAAACTACTCAGTAGAAAATACTAGAGTTGGACAAATGGTTGATTTAGACAAATTAACTATTGAATTGTGGACAGATGGAAGCTTAAAACCATATGAAGCATTAAGTTTAGCAGCTAAAATAATGACAGAACACTTAGAATTATTTATTGATTTATCAGAAATTAGTAAAAATACACAAGTTATGATAGAAAAAGAAGAATCTAAGAAAGAAAAAATTCTAGAAACTTCAATCGAAGACTTAGAATTATCTGCACGTTCATTTAACTGCTTAAAGAGAGCAGGAATTTCAACTGTAGAAGATTTAACAAATAAGACAGAAGCAGAGATGATGAAGGTAAGAAATTTAGGTAAGAAATCATTAGATGAAGTAACCAATAAATTACATTCATTAGGTTTAGACTTTGCAAATAGTGATGATTAAAGGAAGGTGAAAAAAGTGGCAACAAATAGAAAACTAGGTAAAGCAACAGATATACGTTTATCTATGCTTAAAACTCAAGTTACTGATTTAATATGGCATGAAAAAATAGAAACTACTGAAACTAGAGCAAAAGAAGTAAAAGCAATTGCTGATAGCTTAATATCACTTGCAATCAAAGAAGCTGGAAATTGTGAAGAAGTAGAAGTAAAAGTTTCTAAAGCTAAATTAGATGAAAAAGGAAATAAAGTAACAGAGCTTGTAAAAAGTAAAAACGGTAGAGAATACCTAAAAGTAGTAAGAGAAGAAACTACTGAAAAAAGAATGAAAGATATGCCATCAAAATTAAATGCAAGAAGAAAAATAATGAGAAATATTAATAAAGTAAAAGATAGCGATGGCAAATCAGTAGACTTACCTGCAAAATTATTTAATGAATTAGCACCAAAATACAAAGATAATAAAGGTGGATATACAAGAATAATTAAAAAAGGTCCTCGTAGAGGAGATGCTGCAGAAGTAGTTATATTAGAGTTAATCTAATAAAAATAAATAGAAGCACAGTTCTATAAAATAGTGACTGTGTCTTTTTTTATCCCTTTTTTCCTATAGAATCTAGTATATCTTTACAATTTTTTATATCAGTATATTTAATACAATCATAATCATTAGCGAGCATATTTAAAATTTCAGAAGTTTTATCAGTAGAATTTAAATCTACAACAAAAATATTATCTATATTTTCTTCTTTTCCATAAATAAATCTAAAGAGCATAGACCTTAAAAAACCTTCAATTTTATTTTCTTGATTTTTTACAGCTATAAATAGATAGATTCCACTAGATAGATTTTTTGGTTTATAATATGTACGAATTAAAGTTTTTGCAATTTCAAAAAAACCGTATAAAGCTAAAGTCCATAAAACAACATTAAAAATAAAGTTTGCCATATGTTTCCTCCACTAATATAATATATGCCTTAGCAAAATAAGTGTTACAAAATAGCCAAATACATTGAAATGAGTTACATATTATGATATAAAATAGAAATACGAATGGAGGAAATATGAATAAAACTAAAACAGTATTTGTGTGTAGTGAATGTGGATATGAATCACCAAAATGGCTAGGAAAATGCCCGGGATGCAATAGTTGGAACTCTTTTTATGAAGAAAAGGTTGTGGAAAGCCAAAATGGAATTAAGGGAATTAAACAAACTAAAGTAAAAAGCAGTCCACAAGTTTTAAATGATGTAATAGGAAAAAATGAATCAAGAGTGAATACAGGGATAGCCGAATTAAATAGAGTACTAGGAGGAGGCTTAGTTAATGGTTCACTAGTTTTATTAGGAGGAGAACCAGGTATAGGTAAATCTACATTAATACTTGAATTATGCGATAAAATAACAGGAAACGGCAAAGTATTGTATGTGTCTGGAGAAGAGTCTGCAGAACAAATAAAAATAAGAGCAGATAGGTTAAATATTAAAAACAACAATATATTCTTTTTAGGTGAAACAGATATTGATGTGATAGAACAGGTAATATTAGAAATGAAACCAAAGCTTGTTATAATAGATTCGATACAAACAATGTATTCGGATGAAATCACATCAGCCGCTGGCTCAGTAAGCCAAGTAAGAGAAATAACTGCAAGAATAATGCGAGTTTGCAAAGGTCATCAAATATCTACAATAATAATTGGGCATGTTACAAAAGATGGAAATATAGCAGGACCAAGAGTATTAGAGCATATGGTAGATACAGTTTTATATTTAGAAGGAGAGAGGTATTTCTCATATAGAATTTTAAGAAGTGTTAAAAATAGGTTTGGATCAACTAATGAAATTGGTATGTTTGAAATGCAAAACGAAGGCATGGTAGAGATTAGCAATCCATCAACAATACTAATATCTGATAGAGTTGACAATCCACCTGGTTCAGTAATTGTAGCTAGCATGGAAGGAACAAGACCACTTTTAATAGAACTACAAGCTCTAACGACTCCAAGTGTATATGGATTGCCAAGAAGAGCAGCAAATGGTGTAGACTATAATAGATTAACTATGCTAATAGCAGTACTCGAGAAAAAAGCAAGAGTACCATTAGGAGCGCAGGATATATATCTAAATGTGGTAAGTGGTATTAGGCTAGTAGAGCCTGCTGTGGATTTGGGAACAATATTAGTAATAGCTTCAAGCTTTAGTAATAAAAGCATTCCGAAAGATGCAATAGTCATTGGTGAAGTTGGGCTAACAGGTGAGGTAAGAAGTGTAAACTTTGTTGAAAAAAGAATTAAAGAAGCCGAGAAAATGGGATTTAAGAAATGCATAATACCAGAAAGTAATAAAAAACTCTTGAAAGATAGCTATAAAATAGATATAATAGGTATTAGAAATATTAATGACGCTATGAAAGCAGTAGGATTAGCCTAAAACTCTTATAATTAGATTGGAGGTAAGTATTTTGGCAACTTATAAAAATGACATTTTAGAAGTATTAAAGACCATTGCACCAGGAACAGAAATAAGAGAGGGATTAGAAAATATATTAAAAGCAAAAACGGGAGCTTTAATAGTTGTAGGAGATGGAAAAGAAGTTTTAGATATTGCAGATGGAGGATTTAGCCTAAATGTAGATTATACACCTGCAAAATTGTATGAGCTCGCTAAAATGGATGGAGCTATAATATTAAGTTCGGATATGAAAAAAATATTATTTGCTAATACTCAATTAATTCCATCATCTCAAATTACTACTGTTGAAACAGGGACAAGACATAGAACTGCTGAACGTACTGCAAAACAAACAGGAGACTTGGTAATAAGTATATCTCAAAGAAGAAATATAATAACAATATTTAAAGCGAATAGTAGATATGTTTTAGAAGATAGCTCTAAGGTAATATCAAAAGGAAACCAAGCTTTACAAACAGTTGAAAAATACATGAAAGTATTTGATAGTAAGCTAAGCTTATTAAACGAGTATGAGTTTAATGATATTGTAACATTAGAAAATGTTATAGTGGCAATACAAAGAGCGGAAATGGTTATGAATATGGTAGAAGAAGTTCAAAGGGCAATTTTTGAATTGGGCGAAGATGGAAGATTGTTAGAAATTCAATTGCAAGAATTGGTTGGAGACTTAGAAAAAGAAGAACTTTTAATGGTAAAAGATTATATTGCAGCAGGTAAAAAAAGAACGCCAGAAAAAGTTCTAGATACAATAAGAGGACTAACAAGAGATGATTTAATGAAATCACAAAATATAGCCAAGCTATTAGGTTATGGAGATTTTGATAATTATGATGAAGTAGGTGTATTTACTAAAGGTTATAGGGTATTAAATAAAATACCAAGAATGCCAAGCAATATTGTTGATAATCTTGTAAAATCATTTAAATCATTCCAGCATATATTAGCTGCAGATATTCCTCAATTGGACGAGGTTGAAGGAATTGGCGAAGTACGTGCAAGAACAATAAAACAATCATTAAGAAGAATGCAAGAACAATTTGTATTTGAAAATTCGATGTTATAGGAGGAAATAATGAAAACATTTAAACAAATTATATTAATATTATGCATAATAGCTATGCTAGTAGGAATTGGATTCCTTATATATGGATATGTAAATAAAGGAAGTTATAAGGCGGAAAATCCAGTAGCAACAATAGAAGTAAAAGATTATGGAACAATAAAAGTAGAACTATACCCAGATGTTGCTCCAAACACAGTAACAAATTTTATTGCTTTAGCCAATAATGGATTCTATGATGGATTAACTTTTTACGAAACAAATCCACAATACAGAATTTTAGCAGGTGATAGTAGCAAAACTGCAACTTTATCTAACATAGATAGCTCTATAGAAAAAGGTAGCTCTGAGGATAAAAAATATGCAATAGAAGGTGAATTTAGCCTTAATGGATATGATGAAAATACATTAAAATTTGAAAAAGGCGTTATAGCAATGGAAAGATATGATTATAGTAAAGTTGATTCTTCATTGGAAACAAAGGGATATAATTCAGCAAATTCACAATTCTTTATAATGAATGCAGATAACCAAAACTTAAATAGAGTGTTTGCAGGATTTGGAAAAGTTATAGAAGGATTAGATATAGTAGATAAGATTGCTAATGTTGAAGTAGTAACAAGAGATGAAAATGCAAAAGAAGGGCTTGATAAGCCGGTAAGCCCACCAGTTATAAGCAGTATAAGAGTTGAAACATATGGAGTGGATTACGGAAAGCCAAAAACAATAGAACCATTTAATTACTATAATTGGTTAATGAATAATTATTATTCATCAAGTTCAAATTAAAAAATTGACAAAATAAAAATTAAAAAAATGGGCATGATAATATTGAAAAAGAATTGGAGATAAAAATGAAAAAGACTTTTAAAATATTATTAATTGTGTGCCTATTTTTTTTATATGCATATGTATACAATATAGCTGCTATTCCGCAAAGTATAATACTGTCAGAAGGAGAAAATATTAATTTTAAATTAGCCTTAGGATTGGAATTACAAAATTCTGATGATTATGAAGCAACATGGGTATCAAGTAATTTAAATAAAAGCAAAGTTGGAAATAACAAAGTAGAATTAAAATTATTTAATAGCATAGCTGTAAAAGATATAAATGTAAGTGTAATTCCAACAACAACGGTTATTCCTGTAGGAAAAGCAATAGGAATGAAATTATACACAAAAGGTGTGTTGGTTGTGGGAATGTCGGAGATTGAAAATGAAGAAAAAATAAAAGAAAAACCATATGAAAATAGTGGAATAGAAGAGGGAGATTCAATAATAGCAATTAATAATGAAGAAATAAATACAACTGACGAATTGATACAACAAGTGAATAATAGTAATGGAGAAAGTTTAAAAATAAAGTATGTGAAAAATGATAAAATATTAGAAACAAGCATTGTGCCAGTAAAAACGAAAGAAGATTATAAAATAGGATTGTGGGTTAGAGATGCGGCTGCAGGAATAGGAACATTAACTTTTTATGAACCGTCAACGAATATGTTTATGAGCTTAGGACACGGAATAATAGATATAGATACAGAGGAAATTGTAGATATATCTAAGGGAGAATTGGTTACAGCAAATATTTTATCTATTATAAAAGGTGAAAAAAATAAACCAGGAGAAATAAAAGGCTCAATAACAAAAGGCGTTGCAATAGGTGATATATATAAGAATACCAAAATGGGTGTATACGGAAATGTAAAGAATATGCAGTATATAGATACTACCTATAATGAGATGGAAGTTGCTGAAAGAAGCGAAATAAAAACCGGAAAGGCTACAATCTTGTGTCAATTGGATTCTGGAGCACCACAGGAATATCAAATTGAAATAGAAAGAATATATTTAAATAATAATATTGATAATAAAAGCATGTTAATTAAGATTACTGATGAAGAACTGCTAAATAAAACTGGAGGAATTATACAAGGGATGAGCGGTGCACCAGTAATGCAAAATGGAAAATTTATAGGTGCAGTAACAAATGTTTTAGTAAAAGATCCTACAAAGGGATATGCTATTTTTGGAGACTTATTAATAAAGCAGATGAGAAGTAGTAATTAAAAAAGAAAATTTATACTTGAATTTTCTTTTTTTGTGTTATAATACTTATAATTAAGAGGAGGATATGAAAATGGCAAATTCAAAATTAGTAATAGTAGAAGGTCCACAAGGTGTCGGAAAAACAACCATAACGGATTTTATAAGGCACACAATGAAATATACAAATTTATATAGATTATCAGGTACAAGTGATAGCACAAAAGCTGGCCTTGAAAAGGCTACAAAGATGTATACAGATTTACAGGGGTATATAAAAACATTAGAAAATTTAGGAATTAATTTACTGTTTGATAGAACATTCTTTTCAGAAGAAAATTATTGCAGATTAGGGTACAAAGAATATTCATTTACAGAAGTTTATAATAAACTATTAAAATCATTAAGTGAAATGGATTTTGATATATATTACATAACATTGTATTTAAAGGATGAGAACTTATATAAAAAGAGATTAGAAAGAAAAGATAAAGCAAATTTAAGTTATGCTAAATTTGCTATTGAAAAGAGTGTAGAACAACAAAAGATGTATTTGCAAATGGCAGATGAAATAAAAGAAAAATACCCAACAAAAATAAAAGTTTATAAGATTGAAAATAGTAAATCTATAGAAGAAGTTGAAAAAGAGATAAAAAAGATATTGGATATATAAGGAAGTATATAGCTTAAGCCAAGATACTTCCTAGTAATAAGATTCCTAAGTTATCTTTGTAGATTTCATTAAATTGTGATATAGGCAAAGGGTTTTCACCAAAACCAGCTTCGATAGTGTAAGCTGGTTTCTCATATTCCTGTAAGAACCAATCTTTGTAGCCAGCAAAACCTGAAATATATGGAACATCTGCCAAAGTGTAATTACTAATCTTGGCGAATTGCAATCCAATGTTATAAGCATTTTTGGGAGCATAATTTTGAAATTGCCAATAAATCTCTTTACCTTGAGTATGGTAAGCAATTATTAAATCAAAATTATGTTGTTTTGTATAATTATATAAAGCTAAGGATTCAGGTTGAGATAATGGAGCCAATCCAACAAAATTACGAGGGGCTGGAGTGCTTATACCCTGAGAGTACTTTATTTTTTTTGCTTGTTCCCAGCCAGCAGGAAATTGTAAATTTAAATCCACACCATTTATATTAGCCTTCCATCCATTTGCAAAAGAAATTGAAGGATAATTATAAGCAATGGATTTTGCTTGTACGTAATATTTATGAGGTAATAGTGAAGGATTATTTACTAAATCTACACCATCTGGGTTCGCCATAGGTACAATATAAATTGTAGACTTTTCAAAAATATTTTCTACAGAATATCCTAAAATACTTGAATTTGATTTGTAAGCAATACACAATTCTTCTATAAATTTCATAAGCAATTTAGAAACAATAGATTCATTTGCATGAATAGAACCAAAATAAAATATTTGCTTTTCTCCGTGCCCAAATACTATTGAATAAATTGGATTTTTACAAACGCTATAACCAACGATTTCCTTTCTTAAAAAAGGAAATTGATTGAATAAAGAAATAATATTATTTTCTAATAATTCAGAATCATAAGGAGCAAAAGTATTTACAATCATAAGGCCTCCTTAATGATATTTTATTAGAAATACGTAATAATATTCCTTTTGAACAAAACAAAAATAAACAAAAGTATTGAAGATAAAAAATTGTTATGCTAAAATAATAAAAGTCGATAGCGAAAAAGGGAGAAAAATGATGAAAAATAATAGAATATGGATAAAATTATTATGTATAACAATGATTATATTTTTAAGTATGATAATTTGCAATGTAAAATCTTTTGCAGAAAATAATTCAGAGGAAAAAATAGTTTATTTAATGCAACTATTTGAAGAACAAGGACTAACAAAAGATGGGTTAACTGAAGCAATAAAAACATATAAGGACGTTAGTAAAGAATATACAAATGAAGAAATTGTTACAATGATAGAAAATAATAAAGATAAGATAAAAAGCGATGGACAGGCTAAAGAAAACATAGATAATATATGCAAAGTATTGAAAAATGTTGATAAAGATAAGTTAAATGCAATAATTGAAAAAACGGATATGGAGCAAGTTATAAGCGAAGTAGAAGATGGTGCTACATTATTAGATATCGTGAATAAAACTACTGCAAATATGTCTACAAGAGAAAAAGTTGGTCTAATGGTATCGATTGCTTGGTCAGCCAACATAATAAGAATAATTACAAGAATAGTAATAATTCTTGCAATTTATAAATTGTTTGTAAGATGTGTTATATATAAAAAAGCAAAGAAACGTGCATGGGCAGTTTTAATACCAATATATAAAGATGTAGTTATGTTACAAATTTGTGGAATGAGTTCTTGGTGGCTATTATTGTTATTGGTACCTGTTGTAGGATGGATAATCTTATGGCTAGTACATGTAGCAAGTAGGTTTATGCTAGCAGAAGCTTTTGATAAAAGGCAGGCGTATGGATTAGGATTATGGCTACTATGGCCAGTATTCGAATCTATATTAGCATTCTCAAAGAAGTCGAAATATGTCGGAATAGAAAAGTAATAAAACCTTGCATAAATAAAAAGAATATGATATATTATACAAAATTGTTTATAAGCAATTTGTAAAAATTTAATTATTTAGTAGACTATTTCCTCTAAAAAGTTTCAATGTGTCAAAATATATTAAATGAATTTAAAGAAGGAGGAAATGTCATGGCAGACAAAACATTAGTATGCAAAGATTGTGGAGCTGAATTTGTTTTCACAGAAGGTGAACAAGCATTTTATGCAGAAAAAGGATTCACAAATGAACCTCAAAGATGCCCAGAATGCAGAAAAGCAAGAAAAGCACAAAGAAGAAATAACAATTATAATGCATAATAAATAAAATGATTAGAGAAATCTAATCATTTTTTATGTGCAGTAGGTTTTGTTTCATAAACTAGCTTAGAAGTACAATTTGGACATCTTGTTGCTTTATATTTAATTTCAGATAGGCAGTAAGGACATATTTTTGTTTCTGGTTCTGCCTTTTCTGGTGTTTCATTATGTTCTTCAGTTTTTTTCTTACCAAGTCTCTTCAACTTTTTTAAATTTCCAGATTTATCTAATTCATTAATTTTCTTAGCTAATTTATTAAGATCTTTTTCACCTATTTTATTCAATTTATTTAAATATCTAATAACCAAAAATATAGAAAAAGATATTATTAGAAAGTCGACTATAGTAGTAATAAAGTGACCATATTTGATAGAAACTTCACCAATATTTAATACTAAATCTGAGAAATCAACCTTTCCAATTAGTACAGAAACACAAGGCATAATAATATCTTCAACTAAAGAAGTTACAATTTTTTGAAAAGCACCACCAATTACAATACCTAATGCTAAATCTGAAATATTTCCTCTGGTTGCAAATTCTTTGAATTCTTTTAACATAAAGTTCATCCTTTCCATAAAAAATTTAAATAATTTTATTATAAAATACATTAATTTCATAATTTTGTCAAATAATATAGAAAAGCTTGAAATAAAGCTGAAATAGTGATATAATATGAACGTTATTTTGAAAGGTGGAGGAATATTAATGAAAGCATTAAGAAAAACAAAAATTGTTGGAACAATAGGACCAGCTAGTGAAAACAAATTAGAAGAATTATTTGAAGCTGGCTTAAATGTAACAAGAGTAAATTATTCTCATGGAAGTTGGGAAGAGCAATCAGAGAAAACAGAAACAATAATAAAATTAAGAGAAGAGAAAGAACTTCCAATAGCATTATTATTGGATATGAAGGGACCAGAAATAAGAACTGGAATGCTATACACAGGAAAAAATACAAAAATACAATTAAAAGATGGTCAAAAATTCACATTATATAATGCAGATGTAACAGGAAACGAAGAAGGTGTTTCTGTAACATATAAAGAATTATATAAAGATGTTAAACAAGGAACAAAAATTTTAATAGATGATGGAGCAATAGAATTAAAAGTTGATGAAGTTGTTGGTAAAGATATAGTAACAACAGTTGTTCATGGAAATGGTTTAGGAAGCAGAAAAACTATGAATTTGCCTGGAACAGTTATTAGATTACCAGGTTTAGCTGAAAAAGATATAGCAGATTTAAAAGCAGCTTGCGAACATGAATATGATTTCGTAGCAATATCATTTGCGAGAAATGCAGAAGATATTCAAAATGTTAGAAAAGTATTAGATGAAAATGGTGGAAAAGATATTCAAATAATAACAAAAATAGAAAATGTTGAAGGTCTTTCTAATTTAGAAACTATAGTAAATTTAGCTGATGGACAAATGATTGCCCGTGGTGATATGGCTACTGAAACTGATTTCACAGAACCACCAGTAGTTCAAAAGAAATTAATAAAACTTTGCAATAAAGAATGTAAACCAGCTATTACAGCAACACAAATGTTAGAATCAATGACACATCAACCATTACCAACAAGAGCAGAAGCAAGCGATGTTGCAAATGCAATATATGATAGAACAAGTGCTATAATGCTTTCAGGAGAATGTGCACAAGGTGATTATCCAGTAGAATGTGTTGAAACAATGGTTAAAATAGCAAACAGAGTTGAACCAGAAATAAATTACTGGAAGAGATTTGATGAGAACGAAAATGTAAAACTAGATACATTAGAAGAAAACGTAGCATATGCAACTTGTGTAACAGCTAAAAACATGAAAGCTGATGCAATAGTATGCTATACACATACAGGAAATTCTGCAAGAAACTTAGCTGGATTAGGAGCTGGATGCCCAATTCTTGCTATAACAGATAATAAGAGAACATTCCATCAATTAGGTTTAGCTTGGAACGTAACACCAATATTTGTTCCAGCAGAAGAAACAGTAAATAAAACAATTGAAAAAGGAATTGAAAAATTAAAGAATAAAGAAATACTAGAAAAAGGAGACCTAGTAATAATTGCAGGTGGAGACAAAATAATGGAAGACGTTGGTTCATCTGTGAATAAAACAATAGGTGGAGTTTTAAAAGTATAGTTATAAAATAAGAAAGAAGATTGTTGCGAATTGTAACAATCTCTTTTTTTATGTCATAAAATGCAGTATAGGCAATAAGCTAAAGATTTAATAAAGGAGGAATATTAATGTATCAATGTTGTAAAAAATGTTGCTGCCAAAACAATATGGAAGAAGATGTTGGTCCACTAGAAACTAGCTGCAGCGATGTTCAAAGCTATGAGGAGAATAACGAAGATTCTTGTCAATGTGGCTTTGACCAGGAAATGAATTTATTTCCAACTAATCCTATGCTTGCACAGAGTTATGTACCAACTCAATATATGGATAAAACTTTTACCCCTTGTTGTGGCTTGCAAAACGGAACAATATTTCCTGAATTAGTTACTACGTACTATCCAGGACAAAGTATGATGGAGATTGAATATTTAAGATCTAGAAATAGTTTTGGAAAGGGGTGTCAAACTTGCTAATGAATGATGAAAATTGTAATTATGAAGTAACAGGAATAAATGCTCAATTTGGATATAACCCAGCTACTACAGAAAATAATGGATGTGGCTGTAATAACAATAATGAAACCTGCCAAAAATTATTAAAAGAAATTAGATGTTTAACATTTGCTATCACTGATTTAGCAGAATATCTAAATACACATCCTACAGATGAAAAAGCAATTTGTTTACACCGTAAATATTGTAATAATCTAAATGAATTGAAAGATATGTATCAAAGAATATATGGGCCACTTAGCATATACTGCCCATGCAATAAATGGAGATGGTTAGAAGAGCCATGGCCTTGGGAAGGAAGTGAATTATAATGTGGACTTATAATAAAATGTTACAATATCCTATAAATATTAAATGCAGAAATCCAAGACTTGCAAAATACATTATATCTCAATATGGAGGACCAGATGGGGAATTAGGAGCATCTTTAAGGTATTTATCACAAAGATTTGCAATGCCAGATTTACAGGCAAAAGCTACATTGAATGATATAGGAACTGAAGAATTAGCCCATTTAGAGATGGTTGGAACTTTAGTAAGACAATTAACTGATGGATGTTCAGCAGAAGAGTTAGAAAAAGTAGGATTGGGGGCATATTATACAGATCATGGTATAGATATATATCCACAATCAGCTGCAGGAATGCCATTTGATGCAAATTGCTTAGCCTGCAAAGGTGATCCAATAGCAAACTTGCAAGAGGATTTAGCTGCAGAACAAAAAGCAAGAGCAACATATGAAAAATTAATAGATTTATGTGCAGAGGATAGCGAAGTTGTAGATATTTTAAGATACTTAAGGCAAAGAGAAATTGTTCACTTCCAAAGATTTGGAGAAGCATTAAGAGGCGTACAGGATAAATTGGCAGAAAAAAGATTTTACATGAATAATAAATGTAGAAATACTGAAGACGAAAATTAAGCATAAAAGGGAAATGGGTAATATCTAAGTCTAGATATTACCCATAAAACTACCTGTGGTAAGCGTAAACTACATGCTTACCAACATTAAAGTAACACTGCTCATTGTCACGAAGAGTGCACCGCCGGCAATAATATGCAGGTTTGTCACAGAACATAACAAATTCATTTTCCTCTGGATCGATGTAACCGGGATATGCATAACGTGCTATTCCGTCATCGGGTTTGAAATATACTCCCGATGCGTGAAGCATTTCTGGTGAAGAAACATTAAGAACTTCACCAATGCGTTTGTTACTTTCGTCGTAGACGATATCTCCTATCGAGGGGAAATCCCGTTTCGACGTATTGTCCTTCGAGCTGAATGTTATTTTTATCCAGTTTTTCATAACAGTACCTCCATAACATAAGTGGAATTTTGGATAACTTATATTATAGCACATATTTACATAAAATTCAAATAAAAATAAAAAAATCGAACGCAAAAAAATATTTAAATATGCAATAATATACAAAATATTACAAAAATAAAAGAAGGTGGTCAAAACCTTCTTTTAATCTAAATTATTTAATATGTTAGGTAACATTTGTTTTTTTCTAGAAACAACATTTTCAAGCAATGCTGTGTGGTTATCTAAATTAACTCCAAAAGCTTTTTCAACTGTATTAGTTTTATTACCTAATGCTATAATTTTTGAATTAGCATTTAAAATATCTGTTGCTGCAAATACATAGAAATCAAGATTTTTCTTATCAATTTCTTCTTGAATTGCATTTTCTAGTTCAGTTTGTCTACTAAATATTGAATCTAAATCAATAGCGTTTACTTGAGAAATTTCAAATTTTGCATTTTTATCATTAAATTCTTTTGAGTCTATATTTATTACTTGAAATGGAGTAAATTCGCTAATGTCAGTTCCAGCTTTTAACATTTCTGTACCATATTTATATAAATCAACACCAGCGATGTTAGATAATTTTTCAGCAATTTCTTTATCTTCTTCTGTGCAAGTAGGTGATTTAAATAATAAAGTATCTGATATTATTGCACTAAGCATTAAACCAGCCATTGTTTCAGAAATTTCTACACCTTTTTGAAGATATAATTTGTATAAAATAGTAGCTGTACATCCAACTGGTTCAGCAATATAATAAATAGGGTCAGTATATTCAAATTTCACTCTGTGATGGTCGATAACCATTTTTATATTAGCTTTTTCTATTCCTTTTACACTTTGAGAAAATTCATTATTATCTACCATTATTACATTAGAACCTTCGTCAAGTGATTCAAGAGTTTCAGGCTCATCAACTTCAAATGTTTTTAAAGCATAAGCAGTTTCTTTATTAATATTTCCTAATTTATAAGCAGTAGCATCATTTCCTAATTTTTTTTGTAAATTAGCAGCTACTATTGCTGATGTTATAGAATCAGTATCTGGGTTTGAATGCCCAATAACATATAATTTCTCCATTTTCATAATCTCCTTTAAAAGTAAAATTAAAATAAACATAATATATATGTTTAACTATTACATTATAGCATATTTTGCCATTTTAGTCAATAAATATATATTCTGAGAGTCAGCGCTTCAAAACCTATTTGAATAAAATAATTGAAAAAATTTAAAATCCAATATATAATGAAGGTACAAAATAATATAAATAAGAAATGGAAAGGAAGATATGCTAGATATATCTAATTTTTTTAGAACATTAGAAAATGAAGCCCACAGCAAAATAAATATAGAAAATTTTATGAAAGAAATAGAAAGTAGGTTAAAAAATATGCAAGAAGAAAAGGTATATACCATAGATAGATTTGAGGGAGATTTAGCAGTTTGCGAAGATAGAGAAACCAAAGAAATGATTAATATAAAAAGGAAAGATTTGCCAGAAGATTCTCGAGAGGGTAGTATTTTAAAATTAAAGAATGGAAAATTTGAATTGGATTTAGAAGAGGAAGAAAAAGTAGAAAAAAGAATTAAAGAAAAAATGGACAATTTATGGAATAATTAAAGAAGAGGAAGGATACACATGAAAAAAAAATCAAATAAAAAAAGTCAAAGTATAATTGGAACAATTATAACTATATTAATTTTATTAATTTTAGGAATTATAGAAGGATTTGCAGGAGCAAATGGAAATAATGTTAGCAATAATTCTGTAGAGCAATCTGAATTAACTGGAGACACAATTAAGGTATATTACTTTGATGTGGGGCAGGCTGATAGTATTTTGTTAACAAGTAATAATGAGGCAATGCTTATAGATGCGGGAAATAATGATGATGGAGATTTAGTAGTAAATAATATAAAGAATCTAGGGATTACTAAGCTAAAATATGTAGTAGGAACCCATCCACATGAGGACCATATTGGTGGGATGGATGATGTAATAAAAAATTTTGATATAGAAAATGTATATATGCCAAAGATTCAAACTAATACAAAAACGTTTGAAGATGTGTTAGACGCCATTGCAGATAAAGGATTGAAAATTACAGCTCCACAGCAGGGAAGCACATTTAAAGTTGGAGATATAGACTGTGAAGTGATACTTTGCGGAAGCGGAACTGAGCAAGAACAAAAAAGCAATCTTAATTTATCATCAATTGTTATAAAAGCTACATATGGAGAAAAAAGTTTCTTATTTACTGGCGATGCAGAAAATGAAAATGAAGAATCAAGAAGCTGGGAAAAAATAAACGTATTGAAAGTGGGACACCATGGCTCAAATACAAGTACATCACAGGATTTCTTAAATCAAATAAAGCCGGATATAGCAATTATATCTGTTGGAACGAATAATAAATATGGTCATCCAACAAAGAAAACACTTGATAAGTTGAATAAAATAGGAGCTAGAATTTATAGAACGGATGAAAGTGGAACAATAACTGTTACTAGTGATGGAAAGCACATTTTAGTGAAAACAGAAAAGTAATTCACACAAAATTCACATTTAAAAGAGTAAAACAACTTGACAAATGACATAGTGTCATGTAAGATAATGACACTATGTCATTGTTGACGTTTAATATATGAGAGAGGAGTGCAATATGCCAACCGAAACTTTTTTTAAACTTGCTGAGGAAAAAAGAAAAAAGATAATAGAAGCGGGTAAAGATGAATTTTCAAGCGTTAGCTTAGACGAAGCATCTATAAAAAACATTGCAGAGAAAGCAGGAATTGCCAGAGGAAGCTTCTACCAGTACTTTAAAAGCAAAAAAGACTTACTATTCTTCATATTAGAAGAAAATAGAGAAACAATGGAGAAGAAATTAAATAGAATAATAAAAGAGTCAGATGGAGAGATATTTAATATATACATATCGATATATGACGACATGACTTCAAAATGTTTTGATAATATGAATCGAGACATATACAAAAGGATATTTGAAAATCTTAAAACCAATGATGAATCTGTTTTTGAAGGTATGGAAGAGAAAAAGAAGCAAGACTTTAAAAATTTTAAAAATCTAATCGATAAAAGCAAATTAAAAATAGAATCAGATTTAGATTTTGATTTAATAATACAAATATTAAATGCAATTACTATGTCATCGGTAGTAAGAAGCATAAAATATACCTCACCAGAAAAAGCGAGGGAAGAATTTTTAAAGAAAATAGAATTTATTAAGAAAGGAATAGAAAAGAAATGTTAAAGGTTTTAAAAAATTTAAAAGAATCAGCATTAGCAGTAATAGCAATTATTTTATTATTGATAGTGCAAGCCAATGCAGACTTGGCACTACCTGATTATACCTCAAAAATAGTTAATGTTGGTATTCAACAATCAGGAGTAGAGAGTACTGCACCAGAAGTTATTAGAAAATCGCAAATGGATAATATTTTAAAATTTACTTCTGATGATGAAGCTATCTTGTCTGACTATACATATGTGGAAGATGAGGATATGTATAAACAGAATAAGGTGAATTCAGCAGAACAAGAAAACTTGAATAATTTAATGGCAAAGCCAATTATGGTGTATCAAGTGTTAACTAGTGAAACATATGCAGGAGCTATAAAGGAAGAAATGCTAGCAAATGTTCCAGAACAACAGAAAGCCATGATGGCTCAAATGTCTATGATGGATATTGTAAATGGGCTTAATGAAGAACAAATAAATAAAATGATGGAAATGATAGATGAAAAATTAAGTAGTTTATCAGGCACAATGCTAGAGCAAGCAGCGATATCTTGGGTTAAGCAAGAATATGAAACTGTAGGAATAGATATGACTGCATATCAAAATAAATATTTAATAAAAGTTGGATTGCAGATGCTTGGAATAGCATTTATAAGTATGGCTTCAGCAGTATGCATAATGTTACTATCATCAAGAGTGGCTGCTAGATTAGGAAAAACATTAAGAGAAAAGGTATTTGAAAAAGTATTAAACTTCTCTAGAAAAGAGTTTAGAGATTTTTCAACAGCATCTTTAATTACACGTAGTACAAACGATATACAACAAATTCAACAATTAATAGCTATGCTATTCAGAGTTGTTGTATATGCACCAATAATAGGTATTGGAGGCTTAATTAGGGTTATACAAAATAGCAATACATCAATGGCGTGGATTATTGGGTTAGCAATACTATTAATACTAGGAATTGTTTTAATTCTATTTATTGTAGCAATACCAAAATTCAAAAAATTGCAAGAATTAATAGATAAAGTAAATGGAGTTTCAAGAGAAATATTAACAGGAATTCCAGTAATAAGAGCTTTCAGTAGGGAAAAACACGAAGAAGAAAGATTTGAAGTGGAAAATAACAAACTCATGAAGGCAAATGTGTTTGTTAACAAGGCAATGAGCATAATGTGGCCAGCATTAACATTAGTAATGAATGGAATTTCTTTATTAATAATTTGGATAGGTGGACACAACGTGGATAATGGAGTTATGCAAGTTGGCGACATAATGGCATTTATTCAATATACTATGCAAATTGTAATGAGTTTCTTGATGATATCAATGATATCAATAATGCTTCCAAGAGCAGCAGTATCAGCTAGCCGTATAAATGAAGTATTGGATAAGGAAGATAGTATAAAGGACCCTGAAAATCCAAAAGAATTTGATAAAAACAAAAAAGGATTAGTAGAATTTAAAAATGTATCTTTCAAATATCCAGATGCAGAAGAAGATATATTAGAAAATATAAACTTTACAGCAGAACCAGGCAAAACAACTGCGATAATAGGAAGCACCGGTTCAGGTAAATCAACAGTAGTGAATTTAATACCAAGATTTTATGATGTAACAAAAGGTGAATTATTTGTTGATGGAGTAAATGTGAAGAATGTAAAACAAAAAGCTCTAAGAGATATTATAGGATTTGTTCCACAAAAAGGTATGTTATTCTCTGGAACAATTGAATCTAATATAAAATACTCAGATGAAAATATGAGTGATGAGCAAATGAAGAATGCAGCTCAAATTGCTCAATCTACAGAATTTATTGAATCAAAACCAGAAAAATATAATTCAGAAATAGCACAAGGAGGAAGCAACGTATCTGGAGGACAAAGACAACGTTTATCTATTGCAAGAGCAATTGCTAAAGATCCAGAAATATTTGTTTTTGATGACAGTTTCTCTGCTTTAGATTTTAAAACAGATAGCAAATTAAGAGAAGCATTAAAAGAGAAAACAGAGGGTAAAACTGTAATAATTATTGCACAAAGAATTAGTACTATATTAGATGCAGATCAAATAATTGTTTTAGATGAAGGAAAAATTGTGGGCAAAGGTACACACAAAGAATTAATGGAAAGCAATGAAGTATATCAACAGATTGCTTTATCTCAGTTATCAAAGGAGGAATTAGAATAATGGCAAATGAACAAGAAAATAAAAAAACTCCAATGAAACGTAGAAATGTGGGAGGACCTGGAGGTCAAAGAGCTGTTGAAAAACCTAAAGATTTTAAAGGAACAACAAAAAAACTTGTAAAGAATTATTTCTCAAAATACAAGATACAAATATTAATAGTATTAATATTTGCAATAGCAAGTACTATTTTAACAATAGTTGGTCCTAAAATACTAGGAAATGCAACAACAGAGATTTATACAGGTTTGGTAAGTAAAATAAATGGAGGAAGCGGAATTGATTTTGCAAAAATAGGAAAGATACTTATTATATTATTAACACTTTATGGAATTAGTATGCTTTGCTCTGTTATAGAAGGATTTTTGATGACAAATGTGTCACAAAAAATAACATATAAATTACGTAATGATATAGCTAAAAAAATAAACAAACTACCAATGAGATACTTTGATAAAAAGACAAATGGTGAGGTTCTATCAATAATAACAAACGATGTTGATACAATGTCACAAAATATGAACCAAAGTATTACAGAAATAATAAGGTCAGTATGTGCATTAGTTGGAATACTTGTAATGATGTTATCAATAAATGTTACAATCACACTTATATCACTTATTATTTTACCAATAGCATCTGTAATTGTTAAAATAATTGTAGGAAAATCACAAAAATATTTTAAGAAACAACAAGACTATTTGGGTCATGTAAATGGGCAAGTAGAAGAAATATATGGTGGTCATATTATAGTTAAAGCTTTTAATGGAGAAGAAAAAGCAATAGAAGAATTTAAAGAAGCAAACAACGAATTATATAGATCAGCATGGAAATCTCAATTCTTATCAGGTTTAATGCATCCATTGATGAATTTCTTATCAAATATAGGATATGTAGCAGTTGCAATAGTTGGAGGATATTTTGCAGTAAAAGGAAAAATAACTGTAGGTGATATTCAATCTTTCATAACATATAATAAACAGTTCACACAACCAATTGCAGAGATAGCACAAATTTCGGGAACTTTGCAATCTATGGTGGCAGCAGCTGAAAGAGTGTTTGAATTTTTGGAAGAAGAAGAAGAAATTCCAACAATAGAAAATCCAAAGCATATAGAAGGATTAAAAGGAAATATTAAATTTGACCATGTTAACTTTGGATATAATGCAGATAAAACAATAATAAATGACTTTAATGCTGACGTTCATGAGGGACAAAAAATAGCAATTGTAGGTCCTACTGGCGCAGGAAAAACAACAATGGTAAAACTTCTTATGAGATTTTATGATGTTAATTCTGGAGCGATTTTGCTTGATGGAAATAATATAAAAGATTTTGAAAGAGGAGAGTTGAGACAGGAATTTGGCATGGTTCTTCAGGATACATGGTTATTTGAAGGAACAATTAAAGAAAATATTAGATATGGAAGATTAGATGCAACGGATGAAGAAGTAGTTGCAGCAGCAAAAGCCGCAAGAGTACATCACTTTATAGAAACTCTTCCACATGGATATGATATGATATTAGACGAAGAATCTGGGAATGTATCGCAAGGTCAAAAACAATTGCTAACAATAGCGAGAGTAATTTTAGCAGATCCAAAAGTATTGATATTGGATGAGGCAACAAGTTCAATAGATACAAGAACAGAAATAGAAATACAAAAAGCTATGGATAAACTAATGGAAGGAAGAACAAGCTTTATAATAGCACATAGATTATCAACAATTAAGAATGCAGACTTAATTTTAGTAATGGATCACGGTGATATAGTAGAGCAGGGTTCTCATGAAGAATTGCTTGAAAAAAATGGATTCTATGCAAACTTATACAATTCACAATTTTCAGAAGAAGAAGAGTAAAAAAAGAAAATCCACCCAACGAGGGTGGATTTTTTGCGTTAGGCATTACAGGTACCTGCGAAATAACCGGTCCAATGCCTTTTCGGCATTAGTGTGTGAAGGTACGTGATAGCCAACACCATGGCTCCAAGTTTCTCCAATGAGAAACGTTATCTGCTTCCCATTAGGTTCCCAGTGAAGTGGAGCCATCATCTCGGCGCACACCATTTGCGCTGCGATGGATGAAAGAACGGGAGGTGTGCCTATATAGACTTCCTTTCCGTCTTTAGCGAATCGTACAACAAAAAGTCTCCGTTCTACGATATACTCCTTTTGGAGCATATCGGATGTTCCGTCATAAAAAAATGACATAAGTAAAAAAACCTCCTTGCAGCAACAATTGTTGCTGTTTGATATAAATTGATGCAAAGCACCTATCGGCTATTATAGCATGTTTGAATAATAAAGTCAAAATAAAAAATCATCTGATTTTAGATGACTTTTCCAAAATATAATTTAGATTGGTACCGATGGTGGGACTCGAACCCACATGGTTTCCCGCTGGATTTTGAATCCAGTGCGTCTACCATTCCGCCACATCGGCGAAATTACTTTATTATATTAGCATACTTTTTAAATATTGTCCATTGTTTTTCAAAAATTTATGCAATAATATTTGTGTAGAAATGCTTGTAATTTGAAATATTTTGTGGTATTATATTATATGTTAGTACCTTACACTTGGTTTTAGACAAACACACCACTAGAACTCAGTTTAAGGCAAATAGTAAAATAGGAGGTGTAATTACAACATGACAAAGGAAAGAAAACAAGAAATAATCAACACATACAAAAGAGATGAAAAAGATACTGGTTCACCAGAAGTTCAAATAGCTCTTTTAACAGAAAGAATTAACGAATTAACAGAACATCTAAAAGTTCATAAGAAAGATAATCACTCAAGAAGAGGATTATTCAAGATGATTGGAAATAGAAGAAGTTTATTAAACTATTTAGCAGATAAAGATGTTCAAAGATACAGAGATATAGTTGCAAAATTAGGTTTAAGAAAATAATAACATTAAAAAGGGCGTTTTACTAATGATAAAGCGCCCATTTTTAAAAAATAATGCTAAATATTTTTTGTTTTTTTGTAGAAAATAATAAATATAAAATGCTTAATTAAAAAGTAAGGAGAAAACTATGTATAAAAAATTTGAAACAGAATTAGCAGGAAGAAAACTAACAATAGAAACAGGAAAAGTTGCAGAATTAGCTAATGGCGATGTTATAGTACATTATGGCGATACTGTTGTAATGGTCAACGTAACAGCATCAAAACAACCAAAAGAAGGAGTGGATTTCTTTCCACTATCAGTAGACTATGAAGAAAAATTATATGCTGTAGGAAAAATACCAGGAAGTTTCCAAAAAAGAGAAGGAAAACCAGCAGATAAAGCAATACTAACATCAAGAGCAATAGATAGGCCAATACGTCCACTATTTCCGAAAGATTTTAGAAATGATGTATGCGTTGTAGCAACAGTTTTATCTGTAGAGCAAGATAATAGCCCAGAAGTATGTGCAATGATTGGTGCATCTGCAGCACTTTCAATTTCAGATATACCTTTTGGAGGACCAACAGCAGCAGTAAGTGTAGGATATGTGGATAATCAAATTGTAATAAACCCTACAGTTGCAGAAAGAGAAAAAAGTAGATTAAACTTAACAGTGGCTGGAACTTTAGAAAAAGTAACAATGATAGAAGCTGGAGCAGATGAAATTCCAAACGATACAATGCTTGAAGCTATAAAAGCAGGACATAGTGAAATTAAAAAATTATGTGCATTTATAGAAAAAATAAAAGAAGAAGTAGGAAAGCCAAAATTTGAATATGTATCATTTGCTACAGATTCAGCTGTATTTGATGAAATATCTGCAAACTTTAAAGAAAGAATGTACAAAGATGTACAAGCGCAAGATAAAGAAGTAAGAGATGCTAATATGGAAGCTTTAACTCAAGATATACAAGCATATTTTGTTGAAAAATATGGTGAAGATGAAGCAGAGGAGAAAGCAGCAGATATAGCAGCAAGTATCCACGATTTAGAGAAAAAATGTGTAAGAGAAATGATATACAAAGAACATATTCGTCCTGATGGAAGAAAAATAGACGAAATAAGACCATTATCTTGTGAAGTAGGCGTTCTTCCTAGAGTTCACGGAAGTGCAATATTTACAAGAGGCCAAACTCAAGTATTATCAGTAGTTACCTTAGGAACTAAATCAGAAGAGCAAGAATTAGATGGATTAGATGAAGAGGATTCAAAAAGATATATGCATCAATACAATTTCCCATCTTATTCAGTTGGAGAAGCAAGACCATCACGTGGACCTGGAAGAAGAGAAATTGGACATGGCGCTTTAGCTGAAAAAGCTTTAGTTCCAGTAATACCTTCAGAAGAAGAATTTCCATATACAATAAGAGTTGTATCAGAAGTATTATCTTCAAATGGTTCAACATCACAAGCAAGTATTTGTGGAAGCACTTTAGCACTTATGGATGCAGGGGTTCCAATCAGAAAACCAGTAGCCGGTATATCAACAGGATTAGTAACAGATCCAGAAGATCCAGATAAATATATAATGCTAACAGATATACAAGGAATAGAAGATTTTTTCGGAGATATGGACTTTAAAGTTGGTGGTACAAAAGATGGTATAACAGCAATACAAGTTGACATTAAAAACGATGGACTAACATATGATATTATAAAAGAAGCATTTGAAAGAACCAAAAAAGCTCGTGATTATATATTAGATGAAATAATGTTAAAGCAAATTGCTGAGCCAAGAAAAGAAATATCTAAATATGCACCCAAAATAATTACAACTACGATAAATGTAGATAAAATAAAGGATGTAATAGGTCCTGGCGGAAAAATGATAAACAAAATAATAGCAGCAACAGGTGTAAAAATAGATATAGAAGAAGACGGAAAAGTTTGCATATATACTGAGGACTCAGAGCAAGGAAAAAATGCATTAAAAATGATAGAAGATATAGCAAAAGACATAGAAGTTGGCGGAATATATGAAGGAAAAGTCACGAGAATAATGCCTTTTGGTGCTTTTGTAGATATAGGTGGAGGAAGAGAAGGATTACTTCACATATCTAAAATATCAAGCAAAAGAGTAGAAAAAGTAGAAGATGTACTTGCTGTGGGCGATGAAGTAACAGTTAAGGTTTATGAAATAGATAACCAAGATAGAATAAACTTAACAATGAAAGACTTAGAAGCTGGCAACAAAGAAGAAGACGTAGAAGAATAATATTTATAATATTAGGAGAAAAATAAATGGAATATTTATATATTATACAACAGGCAATTGTCTGGATAATAACTATATATTGGTTATACCAATTAGTTGTTAGTATTTGTTCGTTAGTAAAATTAAAAGATAAGCCATTACTTGTGGATAAAAATCACAAGTTTATGGCTATTTTGCCTGCACACAATGAAGAAGCTGTAATAGGAAATTTAATAGAAAGTTTAAAAAATCAGGATTATCCTAAAGAGTTATTAGATATTTATGTAATAGCTGATAACTGTACAGATAATACTGTAAAAATTGCAAAAGAAGCAGGAGCGATAGTATTAGAAAGACATGAAGAAGACCCAGCAAAACAAACTAAAGGTGCTGCTTTGCAATGGTTTTTAAAACAAAAAATTGAAGAAAATGCTGATTATGATGCATTCTTTGTATTTGATGCTGATAACATTGTTGATGTTAACTTTACAAAAGCAATGAACAAAAAATTATGTCAAGGCGAAGAAGTTGTTCAAGGATACAGAGATATCAAGAACCCTGCAGATAGCTGGGTTTCAGCAGGATACGCAATATTTTACTGGACAATGCATAGATTCTACCATTTAGCAAGGTATAATTTAGGCTTATCTGCACTATTAAATGGTACAGGATTTATGGTTAAGTTTGATGTAATAAAGCCAACAGGCTGGAATACAAAAACTTTAACTGAGGATATAGAATTCTCGTTAAAAACAATTATAAAAGGTAAGAAAGTTGGCTGGGCAGTAGATGCAATAGTTTATGATGAACAGCCAGTAGGATTTAAACAATCTTGGTCACAAAGATCTAGATGGACTGTTGGACATATTCAATGCTTAAGCGAATATACAAAACCATTAGCAGTAGCTGTAAAAGAACATAAAACAGTGATGAATTTTGATGGACTTTTATATATGATAGGAAGTATACCAATGTTTATATTAACAGGTGTATTAGTAATAATTAACTTTGTTATGTATATACTTGGTGGAATGTCTACACCAGATTTAATTGTAAATTGTATTAGATATTTATTACCAACATTTTTACTACCAATATTTGTTGGAATAATAATAATGTGGTTGGATAAAAGACCAATAAAGCCAATGATAAAAGGATTGGTTTTATACCCATTATTCCTAGGATCATGGCTATTAATTAACTTTAAATGTTTATTTATAAGAGACACAAAATGGGAGAAAATAGACCACGTTAGAGATATAAAAATTAAGGATGTTGCATAAAAGCAATATTTGAAATGAGAAAACCAATGAAAAGGAGGAAATAAAAGAATGAAAAAAGAAAATGGAATCACATTGGTTGCCTTAGTGGTAACAATAGTAGTGCTAATAATTATAGCTGGAGTAACTTTAAGCCTAACAATAGACAATGGAGGAATAATGAAAAGAGCAAAAACAGCTGTAAATGATTATGCCTCTCAAGACACGAAGGAAGAAAAATACTTTAACGATTTAGCTGACTGGGTTGATAAAAATGGAAAAGAGAGTGGAATAGCAAAAGTTCCAGTTAATACGAAAGCCGAAGAGAATGGAACGATAAATGGGAAAAAACCTGGAACCAATAATCCAGTAATCCCTGGAGGATATACTCCAATAGACGCAGGAGATGCAAAATGGGGAAATGGAAACTCTGCCCCAACACAAGATTCAGTAGACCATGGACTAGTAATAAAAGATGATGCAGGAAATGAATGGGTTTGGGTGCCAGTGGAAGCAAGTGTACTTTCAAGTATGTATGTGACTTCGAATAATGGAATAGCTTTATCAGGAGATGTAGGAGTTACAACAAAAATGTATACAAATTAGGTAACTATAGGAAGAACAGGAGATACAGTAACTATATCAAGAAGTACACCAAATGCGACAAGTTATAGAGAGCCTGACATAGTAGTAAAATATGATAAAACAGAAGAGTATTATAAAACAGTATTAGGATTTGATAGTACAAAGATAATGGCTGAAACACTTACAAGTGATTATATAAATATGATAAATAGCATAAAAAAATATGGAGGATTTTATATAGGAAGATATGAACTATCAAATGAAGGGGTACAAAAAGAAAAAACAACATTAACAAATACAAACTGGTATAATTTATACAAAAAATGTACAATGTTAAATGCAAGTGATGAAGTAGAAAGCAGGATGATCTGGGGGATCCAGTGGGACTTAGCATGTGATTTTATATCTAAAAAAGGAGAGAAAAAAAGTATAACTAATTCTACAGCATGGGGAAATTATAAAGATTCAATATCGCCGGCAAATACAGGAAATTATGAGAAAAATGCAAATGGTAGTGCAGTAAAGAAAGCTACTGGTTCAAATGAAGCATGGAAAGCGAATAACATATACGACTTAGCCGGAAATTGCCAAGAATGGACTCAGGAGATGAGCGGCACAGATAGCCGTACTGGCAGAGGTGGTAGATATACATATAGTGGCTCGAGCAGTCCGGCGAGTGCCCGTCCACTACGGTAGTACGCCAATAGTGGAGGCAGCGGAGTTTGGCTCTCGCCCTACTTTAATGATAAAATAGTGGGACTTAAATTTAATTATTAAAACAACCTATTAGGTTGTTTTTTCTTTATGCACTCAAAATAGTGACATTATTGCTATTATATGATAAAATCAGTATGCAAAATAATTTTAGGAGGATACAATGGAAAACAAATTGAAGAAAAGTACTGTAGTAATTTGCATGGTATTAATAATATTGCTACAAGTAATTGTAAGAATTTATGTAGGAAATAGAAAAGAATATTTTCATATAGATGAAGCATATTCATATGCTTTAATGAATTATGATAAAATAGATATTACAGATAATAGTGATTTTTATGATAATTGGCATAATAAAAAATATTATATAGATTATTTATCAGTAAATGAGGATGAAAAATTTGATTTTAGAGCAGTATATGAGAATCAGAAAAATGATGTTCATCCACCACTTTATTATTTGCTACTAAGAATAGCGGCAAGCTTTACAATAGATAGTTTTACTAAATGGACGGGAATTATATTAAATATAGTTATCTTTGTATTTTCAAGTATATTTATATATTTGATTTGCAGCAAGCTTTTCAAAAATCAAATTTTAGCATTATTTGCAACATTGATAACTGGATTAACAATAGGAGCTTTAGATACAACTGCGTACATAAGAATGTATGAATTGACTAATCTTTTCATATTAATGATTACATATGCACACATGAAGATTTTTGATAAAGAAGAGTTAAAGCTAAATGACCTTATTTTTATAGGAACAACAGCACTATTGGCGTCACTTACACATTATTATACAATCATGTATATGTTTGTATTATTTGTGATGTTTGCAGTAAAATATATAAAGAAAAAACAATATAAAAATTTGGCAAAATATGTAGCAACTTTTGCAATTGCTGCAGGGTTATCATTGGCAATATTCCCATACTCTTTATACCATATGTTTGGAGGATACAGAGGAGCTGGAGCAAAAAGCAATTTGTTTAATTTAGATTCACTTTTTGTGGACGCTGGGCAGTGTTTCTACATATTACAAAAGGGTGCTGCAAATAACTTAGGACTTCTTTTGATTTTGATATATATAATATTAAAGCAAAAAGCTAAAAATTTAGAGGGAAAAGATAAAATAATAAATCTTATTTTTGTTCCATCTATAATATACTTTCTATTAGTAGCTAAAATGTCTCCATATAAAGAGTTAAGATATTTCATGCCAATAGTATCAGTATCTACAATATGGTTGATTTATACATTTTACATATTATATAAAAATATATTGAAAGAAAAAGATGCGATGTTAGTAACTATATTAACTTTTGTAATAGTTATCGTAAGCCCAATTGTAACAAAAACAAAATTAGACTTCACATTCACAAAAATGAATCATTTAGCTGAAAGAATAGCAGAAAAATCAGATTTGCCAGCTATGTATATAATAAATGAGAATAATTTAAGATTCTTAGATGATATATATTTATTCACAGAGTTTGAAGATTCTTATATTATGAGAAGTAGCAACGCAAGTATTGAAAATATTGAAAATGTTATGAAAGATAAAGATATGTCTAAAGGTATAGTTTTAGTTTTCAATGAGGGAGTAGACTCAGACAGTATAATTAGCCAAATCAAGGCAAAATATAATTATTCTAAAGATGAATTAATGCAAAATTTAAATGCAGGGAAGGTTGTATATGTATATTAAATTAAAAATACCAAATAACAATAAATCTGAAGAACATAAAATGAAAATTTATGCTTTTGTAGGACCATCGGGAACAGGAAAAAGCTATAGAGCTCAGCTTGTAGCTAGTACAAACGATATTCATTATATAATAGACGATGGTTTATTTATTAATGAAAACGAAGTGCTTGCTGGTACTTCGGCTAAAAAAGCGCCTACTAAAATCGAGACTGTAAAGCATGCACTTTTTCTAGAGAAAAAAGAGCAGGATGAAATGAAAAAAGCATTTAAAAAATATAAGCCAGATAGCTTATTGGTATTAGGCACATCTGATAAAATGGTGGAAAAGATAAGAGAAAATCTGGATTTACCACCATTTGAGAAAACAATATATATAAATGATGTGGCAACTGAAGAAGAAATGGAAAAAGCTAGAAACATACGTGTTACACAGGGAAAACATGTTATACCAGTGCCAACCTTTGAGATAAAAAAAGACTTTTCTGGATATTTATTAGATCCATTGCAAATATTTAAATCAAAAGGAATGGGAGAAAATCCATATATATCAGAGAAATCTATGATAAGACCAACATTTAGCTATTTAGGAAAGTTTACTATATCTGATAGCGTATTTAGACAAATAGCAGAAAATGTAGCAAACAGAATGCCTGAAATATACAGTGTTACAAGAACTAGAGTAGAAAACTATGGGGACGGAATATCTATATACATGGAGGCTGTGCTAAACTATGGAAATAATATAATAAAAACTTTAAAAACTTTTAGAGAGAAAACAAAAAAAGAAATAGAAAAACAAACAGCTATGAATGTTGTAAAAATAGATTTAGTGGCGAAGGGAATACATTTTAATTCTTTAAAAAGCTAAAACAAGGGAGGAAAAAATTATGTCATTTATAGTAGGAATTGATGGACCATCAGGAACAGGTAAAGGAACTGTAACGAAGAGGCTGGCAAAAAAATATAATCTTTTAAATATAGATACAGGCGCAACTTATAGATGTGTAACTCTAGAAATGCTAAGAAAAAATATACAATTAGATGATGAAGAGAAAATTGCTAAGATGCTTCAAGATATTAATATAGAAATGAAAAACATAGATGGAAATTTGCATGTTTTCTTAGATGGAGAAGATGTGTCAGAAGAGATAAGAGGGAAAGAAGTATCACAAAATGTTTCGCAAGTATCTAGCATAAAACAAATAAGGTTAGAGATGGCAAGGCTTCAAAGAAAAATGGCTCAAGGGCAAGATACTATAATGGAAGGCAGAGACATTTGTACAGTAGTATTTCCTACAGCGGATATTAAGATATATTTGGACGCTGATGATGGAGAAAGAGCAAAAAGAAGATATAAGCAAAACCAAGAAAAAGGCATAGATATGTCTTATGAAGAGGTTTTAGAAAACATCAGAAAAAGAGATAAAATAGATAAAGAAAAAGAATATGGGGCTTTAAAAGTGGCACCAGGAGCACATGTGATAGATTCTACCAATATGAGCATTAAGCAAGTAGAAAAAGAAATTTCTAAACTCATAGATAAAAAATTAAAAGATAAGAAAAAAGAAGCTAAGATTTATAGAATTAGACCAGAAACTCCATGGAAGAAATTTGTAAGAGCAGTAGTTAAAGGGATATTGTATGGATTTTATAGAATTGTGTTTAGGATAGAAAAAATTAACGAAGAAAATCTACCATTGGATGAACCAACAATTGTGTGTGCTAATCATTTGAATATATGGGATGCTGTTGGACTTGTTGTAAGTAGCAAAAGAAGGATAATATTTATAGCAAAAGAAGATTTATTCAATAACGCTTTTTTGAGCTGGATAGGTCATTTATTTGATGTTATTCCTATAAAAAGAGGAATGAGAGATATGGAAGCTATGAAGAGATGTATAAAATGTTTGAAAAATGGGCAAACCATAGGATTGTTCCCAGAAGGTACTAGAAGAGGCCTTGAGAAAGGTGCAAAGGTACAAAATGGTGCTGCATATATGGCGTTAAAAACAGGAGTAAGGGTAGTTCCAGTAGGAATAAGTGGAAGCTTTAAACCTTTTTCAAAGGTTTACTTGAATTATGGAAAGCCACTAGATTTTTCACAAAACAAAGATAAAATTCCAGAAAAGGATCAGCTAAATGAGGCTACGAAACAGATTATGGATAATATAATTATGTTGACAAACATTGGAAAATAATGTATAATAAAAACGTTGAAATCTGGCTACTATTAAATAAAAGCGGCCAGAAAAAATAAACTTTGGAATGAAGGGTATATATGGAAAATTACGAAGAAAATGTGACTTTTGAAGATATATTAAATCAATCTTTTAAGAAGATAAAAGTAGGTTCAACTATAACGGGAACAATAATAAATATAAATAATAATGGCGAAATTTTTGTAGACATTGGGTATAAAGCAGACGGAATAATCCCTAAAAAGGAATATTCAAATGATGCAAATGCAAATCCAATGGAAAATTTTAAGCCTGGAGATAAAATAAAAGCAAATATTATAAAATTAAATGATGGACAAGGCAATGTTTTAATGTCTTACAAAAAGGCGATGTTAAAGGATGTGAAAACAGAATTTGAGCAAAAAGTAAATAATAATGAAATATTTGAAGAAATAGTAGATAAAGTAACAGATAAGGGATTAATAATAAACTATAAAGGTTTGATAAGAGTATTTATTCCCTTATCATTGTCAGATATAGGAAGAGAAGAGAATCCAAATGATATAAAAGGCCAAAAAGTAAGATTTAAGATAATAGAAAATACAAATAGAAAAGTTATTGGCTCTATCAAAGATGTAGTAGAAACAGAGAAAAAAGAAAAAGCAGATAAATTCTGGAATGAAATAGAAGTAGATAAAAAGTATAAGGGAATAGTTACAAGTTTAAGTGACTATGGAGCATTTGTTGATATTGGGGGATTCCAAGGGCTATTACACATTTCAGAAATAACATGGGGAAGAAATGAAAACCCAAGAGATATATTAGAAGTTGGACAAGAAATAGATGTAAGAATAAAAGAAGTAGATAAGGAAAATAGAAGATTTAAATTATCATACGAAAAGAAAGGCCCTAACCCATGGAAAAAAGTGGAAGAGAAATACAAGATTGGGGATGTAGTAAAAGTAAAAATCTCTAAATTGATGCCTTTTGGAGCTTTTGCTGAAATAGAAAAAGGTGTAGAAGGATTAATTCATATATCTCAAATATGTGAAAGAAAAATTTCAAAGCCTGAAGAAGAGCTAAGAATAGGGCAAAAGGTGAATGCCAAAATCATAGATGTAGATACAGAACATCAAAAAATAGAATTATCTGTAAGAGAGTTAGAGGGAACAAACCAAGAATATAAAGAAGACTAAGAGGGGAAGATATAAAATGAATAATAAGAATATAAGGAATATAGCAATAATAGCACACGTTGACCATGGAAAAACTACATTAGTGGATTGTTTGTTAAAACAAAGCCATGTATTTAGAGAAAATGAACAAGTAGCAGAAAGAGTAATGGATTCTGGAGATATTGAAAAGGAAAGAGGCATTACAATTCTTTCAAAAAATACATCTGTTATGTATAATGGAGTAAAAATTAATATAGTTGATACTCCAGGTCACGCTGATTTCGGTGGCGAAGTTGAGCGTGTATTAAAAACTGTTGATGGTGTTTTATTATTAGTAGATGCTTTTGAAGGTCCAATGCCCCAAACAAGAGAAGTTTTAAAGAAAGCATTAGCACTTAATTTAAAGCCAATAGTAGTAATAAATAAAATAGACAGACCAGGTGCAGAGCCAGAGAAAGTATTGGATAAGGTAATAGAATTATTTATAGAATTAGATGCTACAGATGAACAATTAGACTTCCCTGTAATTTATGCATCTGCTAAAAATGGAATAGCAAAAATGAATTTGTTAGATGAATCTGATAATGTAACATGTATATTTGATACAATAATAGATAAAATTGAGCCACCAGCATGTGATATGGATGGAACAATGCAAATGCTAGTATCAAACATAGATTATGATGATTATTTAGGAAGAATTGCAGTTGGTAGAGTTGAACGTGGTAAGATAAAAAATGGAATGCCAGTTTCAATTTGTAAACAAGATAAAAATGCACAAGGCAAAATTGCTAAATTATTCACATACATGGGATTAAAAAGAGTTGAAATAGAAGAAGTTGATGCGGGTGATATAGTTGCTATATCAGGTATTCCAGATATAAGCATTGGAGATACAATTTGTGATTTAGCAAATCCAGAAAAAATACCATTTGTAAATATAGATGAACCAACAGTATCTATGACATTTAGTGTAAATAACGGACCTTTTGCTGGTAAAGAAGGAGAGTTCATTACATCAAGACATATTAGAGATAGATTATTCAAAGAACTAGAGAGAAATGTAAGTTTACGTGTTAAAGAAACAGCTTCTCCAGATAGTTTTGAGGTTTGTGGACGTGGAGAATTACATTTATCAATATTAATAGAGGAAATGAGAAGAGAAGGATATGAACTTTTAGTATCTCGTCCAAAGGTTATTTACAAAGAAATCGATGGCGTAAAATGTGAGCCAATAGAAGATTTAGTTGTAAATGTACCAGATGATGCAATTGGAACAGTTATAGAAAAATTAGGAAGACGTAAAGCTGAAATGAAGAATATGGAACCAGCTGAAGCTGGACATACAAAAATAGAATTCAAGATTCCAGCACGTGGATTAATTGGTTATAGAACAGAATTCCTAACAGATACAAAAGGAACTGGAACAATGAACTCAATATTCGATTGCTATGAGCCATACAAAGGAGATATCCAAGCAAGAACAAGAGGAGTTTTGGTCGCATTCGAACAAGGAACATCAATCACTTATGGATTATACAATGCACAATTAAGAGGAGAATTATTTATAGGTCCTGGTGTAGACGTATATGAAGGAATGATAGTTGGTGTAAACTCTAGAAATGAAGATATTTCTATAAACGTTTGTAAAGAAAAGCACCTTACAAACACAAGAGCTTCAGGATCTGATGATGCATTAAGATTGGTTCCACCAATTCAATTATCACTAGAAAAAGCTATTGAATTTATAGCTGAGGACGAACTTGTTGAAGTAACACCAAAAAATATAAGATTAAGAAAAATTATATTAAACAATAAAGATAGAGAAAAAGCAGCAAGAAAATAAAATAAACAAAATTGAATTTTGTTTTGCGTTGTATAGAGAATAGGAGAAAGATGTCGAAGGATTTTTTTGAAAATAGTAAAATATTATTGCAAGAAAATTAAAATGCAGTATAATATTATTGTAACATTCGCGAGACATAAAGTTACACTAAATCAGGGGAAAACAACCACCGCAATGAAAATTGCAAAAAAACAGGCATTTCGTATTAATGCCTGTTTTTCTATTACTGAAATAAATCAATAATAGATTTTAGTACTTTCACATTAGTATTATATAATAAAGCAATTGCAAAGTTTGTCAAAGTATGTGAGTTTGCATAAAAAGTGAAAACACTATAGAACTTGCTAAATTTAACTAATTGGTGCTATAATTAAATACAGTTTTATAAAAATAATTA
Organism: uncultured Clostridium sp.; assembly: GCA_900553755.1. GTDB lineage: Bacteria > Bacillota > Clostridia > TANB77 > CAG-508 > UMGS1901. The sequence goes on along the minus strand of USEX01000003.1, from coordinate 24,880 downwards.
TATTAAGAAGGAAAACAAAATGAACAAGGAAGAATTATTAAAAATAAAAGCAAATGCACTTGAGAGACACATTCCAATTATAATGGATGATACATTAGAGGTAATCGCAAAAATCTTGAATGAAAGAAAACCAGAAAAGATACTTGAAATAGGTACAGCAGTAGGATATTCAGCAATGTGCTTTTCTGAATATTTAAATGATAATGGAAAGATAGATACAATTGAAAGAGATGAAGAAAGAATTACAGAAGCTAAAGAAAATATTAAAAAGGTAGGAGTAGAAGAAAAAATAAATATTTATGAGGGAGATGCGGTAGAGATTCTTCCGACTATGAACGATAAGTATGATGTTGTATTTATTGATGCGGCTAAAGGTAAATATCCATTTTTCTTAGAACAGGCGTTAAGAATGTTAAAAGATGATGGAATAATTTTTGCAGATAATATTTTGTATAAAGGTTATGTAATGAGTGATTACAATAAACACAAACAACGTACGGCAGTAACACATTTAAGGCAGTACATAAAAGAAACGACAGAGAATCCAGAACTAGAAACAGAGATATTAGAAGTAGGAGATGGCTTAGCAATTTCAAGGAAAAAATAAGCATAAAATTAGTTATTAAAAATAATGAAAAGAGGAATAAAAAAATGAAAAAACCAGAATTATTAGCCCCAGCAGGCTCTTTTGAAAAAGCAAAAATAGCGTTTATGTATGGAGCAGATGCAGTTTATTGCGGAACAGCATCGCTATCATTAAGAAGCAGAGCAGAAGTAGATGATAATGATTTAGAAAAGACAATAAAATATGCGCATTCCATAGGCAAAAAAGTTTATGCGGCCATAAATATATATGCTTGGGACAGCAATTATGAAGAAATAGAAAAACAAGTAAAAATGCTTGATGAAGTACATGTTGATGCAATTATTGCTTCTGATGGAGGAGTAATACAAAAAATAAAAGAAATTGCTCCAAATATAGAAATACATGTAAGTACACAAGCAAATGTTGTAAGTTATCATGCTGCAAAGTTTTGGCACGATAATGGAGCAAGTAGAGTAATACTTGGAAGAGAAACAAGTAAAGACCAAATAAAAGAAATAATGAAAAACAAACCAGAAAACTTGGAAGTGGAGATGTTTATACACGGAGCTTTATGCTGGGCGTATTCAGGAAGATGTTTCTTAAGCGAATATCTATCTTGCAGGTCAGCAAATTTAGGAGATTGCTCACAAAGCTGCAGATGGGCTTATAATATGTACTTAGAAGAAAAAAATAAGCCAGGGAATTTAATGCCAGTAGAAACAGATGAAAATGGCACATATATATTATCTTCAAAAGATTTGTGCTTAATAAAAGAAATTCCACAAATAGTTGAAATGGGAGTAGACAGCTTAAAGATAGAGGGCAGATTAAAAACTGAATACTATTTAGCAAGCGTAGTAAACGTATACAGAAATGCAATAGATGATTATATTGCAAATCCAAATGGGTATGATTACACAAAGTATTTAAAAGAACTAGAAAAAGTAAAAACTAGAGGGCTTACAACTTTCTATTTTAATGATAGAAATAATAAAGATTTTCAAGAATATGAAGGAAAACAATATAATCCAAATTATGAATTTGGAGGAAAAGTATTAGAAGATTATAAAAAGGGTGAAGTAGCGGTAATAGAAATAAAAAATAAGCTAACTGTTGGAGATGAATTAGAAGCGCTTATTCCAAATGAAATAGAAGCACCAAAATTCAAGATAGAAAAATTGTATGATACAGATACAAATGAAGAAATACAAACAGTAAATCCTGGAAAAGCTGGACAAACAGTAAAAATGGAAGTACCGTTTGATTTAAAGAAAGGTTGGATTTTACGTAGAAAAAAGTCTAACTAAAGTTACTCTTTACAAGATAATTTGTAAGATAGAATTGCACAAATAAAGCAAATTATCAGAGAAACTACCCCAGTAAGAGAAAAAGAAAATTCAGGTAATAGTACAAAAATAGAACCTAAAGAAAATCCTATAATAGCACAGAATGTGGAATTATGGTGTCTCTCTAATAGATAATTAATGCCTTTTAGCCATATAATAGAGCCTAGAATTATACCAATGCCAATAGGTATAAGAATAGCAATATTTAATGTGGCTATTGCAGAAATATATGTAGAGTAAACGCCTAGGCACATAAGTAGAACTGTATTACTTATACCAGGAACTATAATTCCAATAGACATTATAAAGCCAGAGAAAACCAGATATGGCAGATTAAAACTTATGAAATTAGAATTAATTTCTAATCTTTTTTCAACAATTATAAGTATAATTCCTATAGCAAAAGATAAAAGCATGGGAATTATATTTTTTATATGGATGCATTTGTTTTTAAATACTTTCTTAAATAAGGCTGGAGTAGTGCCAAGAATGAGACCAATGAAAGCAAAACGTGCTTGAAAATTATAAAAGGTAAAGAAAAACTTTATAACATTTCCAAATAAAACTATACCTGCCAAAGCACCTAGAAATATAGGAAATAGGAAAAGAAAATTAGATTTAATATCTTTAAAAAATTTTATAGTACTATTTACTAGTTTTTCATAGATTCCAAATATAACACAAAAAACACCACTGCTAATACCAGGAGTTATTGCACCAAAACCTATTAAAATACCAATACAGAAATTAATAAAAAAATTCATATGAATTTGCCTCAATATACAATATTGTTAGATATAAAATAATATGATAAAATTAGAGAAATTAAGGAGGGAAAAAGCATGCATAGTTTAACAATAGAAGAAAAAATTGCCCAAATGATAATAATGGACTTAGATAAAAGTGAAGTAACAGAAAAAACAGCAGAGTTTATTGCAAGTAGAAAAATTGGCGGAATTCTAGTATATAAGAAAAATTATTCGGATTATCTAAGTATGATAAATTTAATAAATACATTTAAAGAAAAGAATAGTACAAACGAAATTCCTCTATTTATTAGCATAGACCAAGAAGGCGGAAGGGTAAACAGACTTCCGAACGAAATTCATAAAATGGAAAGTGCACTTAAAATTGCACAGATGAATGATATGGAAAAATTAAAACAAAGTGGAAAAATAATAGGAAAAATATTACGAGAAAGTGGGATAAACCTTAATTATGCACCGGTGTTAGATATAAAGAGATTCAAAGATAACCATGCAATAGGCGATAGATGCTATGGAGAAAATAAGGAAGATGTTGCTAAATATGGCATAGAAGTAATGAAAGCAATGCAAAGTCAAAAAGTAATAGCGGCAGTAAAACACTTTCCTGGTCATGGTCAAACAGAAAAAGATTCTCATTTCTTTTTACCAAAAATAAGCGTAGATGAGGAAGTGCTAGAAAATGAAGATATGAAGCCATTTGAAGAAGCAATAAAAAATGGATGTGATGCGATAATGGTTGGGCATTTAGTTGTAAAATCTATGGATAGATTTAATCCAGCATCATTATCTAAAAAAATAATCAATACATATTTAAAACAAAAATATAAATTTAAAGGACTAATAATTACAGACGATTTAAAAATGGGAGCAATTAAATTGCACTATAGACCAGAAGTGGCAGTATATAAGGCAATATTAGCTGGAAATGATGTGGTTGTAATAGGCAATACAGAAGATAGATTAGATAAAATTATTAAGTATGTGGCTGAAAAAGTAAAAAAGAATAAAATTGATATAAGGAGGATAAATGAAAGTGTAGATAAAATAATTAATTTTAAGAAAAAGTATGAAATAAATGATGAAAAGGCAAAAGGAATAAATATTGACAAAATTAATTCAGAGATAGACAATCTTCATAAAATAAAAATATAGAAGGCCATGCACTTTAACAAATTAAAGAACATATATTGTGGTATAGTAATTTGTTGGAGGTGCTTAAATGCTTGCAATCTCGTTTATAGGTTTTATTACATTTATACAATCTGCAGTTTTTGTATTAGGATATATATCAAATAATTCATTATTTCCAGAACCATTAACTGCGGATGAAGAAAAAACATGTTTAGAGAGATTAAAAAATGGTGATGAAGAGGCACGAAATATATTAATTGAGAGAAATTTGAGATTAGTTGCCCATGTTTGCAAAAAGTATATGGCAACCAAAATAGAACAAGATGACCTAATTTCTATAGGCACAATAGGTTTGATAAAAGGTATAAATAGCTTTAATGCAGAAAAAGGAGTTAGATTATCTACATATGTTTCAAGATGCATAGATAATGAAATATTAATGTATCTAAGAAGCAATAAGAAAGCAAATAGTGAAGTTTATTTGGAAGATACAATAGGAAAAGATAAAGATGATAATACTGTTACATTAAAAGAAGTATTAGAAAACAATGATAAAGATGTTGAAGAAGAAGTGGATTTGAAATTTAAAATTAAGAGACTTTATCAGAAAATGAAAGAAGTGTTACACGATAGAGAAAAATTAATAATAGAGTTAAGATTTGGGTTAGATGGAAAGAAACCTAAGACCCAAAAACAAATAGCAAAAATGATGGGAATATCTAGAAGCTATGTATCTAGGATAGAAACAAAGGCTATAGGAAAATTAGCAAAAGAATTTAAAGAGTAAAAATAGAGTAAATATGAAATTAGCAAAAAATGTTGAAAAAAATCCTTTTATAATATATAATATTTATGATTATATGTATAAGGGGATGTTATGATAAATTTACTTTTAAGTGGTAATAGTAAGGTATTTGATGGAGCTCTTACAGAGCTTATTTCAATAACAAATAAAACCAAAGCAAATATAAGATGCTATATATTTACAATGGATGTTTCAAGGATAAATCCAGACTATACTGCTATTACAGATGAGCAAATAGACTTTCTGAATAAAGTCGTTAAAAGCAAAAATAAAAACAATGCAGTTATAAAAGTCGATGTTACGGAATTGTACGAGCAGGAATTTGGAAACGGAAAAAACGAAAATGCTTATTGTACTCCGTATACTTTGTTGAGGCTGTTGGTAGATTTGGTTCCTAATATGCCGGACAAGATACTATATTTAGATATTGATATGATGGCAAATGGCGATATAGAAGAACTATATAATACAGATATATCTGAATATGAATATGCAGCAGTTAAAGAAAAATATGGTTCAAAAATAATTAAACATGATTATATAAATGCAGGAATGCTTTTGATAAATATGGCTAAAGTAAGAGAAACAAAGCTATTTGAAAAAGCAAGAAGATTATTAAAAAGAAGAAAATTAATATTTGCTGATCAAGATGCAATATTCTGGTCTACAACAAAAAAACTATTATTACCAAGAATTTACAATGAGCAATCAAAGTTCAATAAACAGGATACAGTAATATGCCATTTTTGTAAGAGATTATTACTATTTCCATATCCTCGTACTGAAAATTATAAGCAATGGCAAATTGAAGAAATTCATAAAATATTGAAATGCTATTCTTTCGATGAAGACTTAGATGAATATATCAGATGGAAAGAGGAATATAATAAAATAAATAAACAAAAATTTCAAAAAAATATAATAAAAGGAGATAAGAATGAAAAAAGCAGAAGTAATACCAATTTTCTTTACAGTTGATGATGTTTACATACCGTTTTTAGCTGTAGCGTTGCAATCTTTAATAGATAATGCATCAGATAAAAATTATTATTCAATAAAAATATTATATACGAATATAAGTGAAGAAAACCAAGCAAAAATAAATAAATACCAAAAAGAAAATGTAGATATAGAATTTGTAGATTTAAATTATTACATAAATAAAGTAAAAGATAAGTTGTATACAAGAGATTATTATTCAGCAACTACATATTTTAGATTATTTATTCCGGATTTATATCCACAATATGATAAGGTTTTATATTTAGATAGTGATATTGTTGTTTTATCAGATATAGCAGATTTATATAATATAGATATGGAAGATAATTTGGTTGCTGCAGCACCAGATGACGTAATACAAACAATAAAAGTTTTCCAAGAATATGCAGAATTAGTCGTTGGAGTAACTGATCATAAAAGATATTTTAATGCTGGAATACTTTTAATGAATCTAGATGAGCTAAGAAAATTCAAATTTCAAGATAAATTTTTGTATTTACTAAGTAAAGTAAAATTTTCTGTGGCTCAAGACCAAGATTATCTAAATAGATTGTGCAAAGGTAGAGTAAAATTGATAGAAAACACATGGGACAGAATGCCAATTGGTGGAGATACGGTAAAAAGAGAAGATTTACATTTAATACACTACAATCTAGCCTTTAAACCTTGGCACTTTGAAGATATATTATATAAAGAATATTTTTGGAAATATGCTCAGCAAACGGAATTCTTTGATATCATACAAAGCATAAAAGAAAATTATACAGAAGAAGAAAAATTTAAAGATATGGAAAGTGATAAAAAATTGAGAGAACTAGCACAAAAAGAATGTGATTGTGTTGGTGATGATAGAAAATATAGGAGAATGTAATGAAAGAGCAAATTGTTGAAAAGTCTCAAGATAGATTAGCAATTTTAGATGAAATAGCAAAACTAGAAAAAGAAGGACGTTTTGATGTTGATCCTGAAAAAGATCCGCCAACAATAGTTCTAACGCCAGATAATGTTGATTATTTAAAGGAAAAAAGTACAAGCAGAATAAAAAGAAGAGTTGCAAACAAGGTTGGAGAAAAATTTCTAGATGAGATTTTAAGAGATAATAAACTAATAATTAAAGAAGTAAATGGAATAGAAAATTTAGAAAAAGTTCAAACAGGAGCAATGCTAACATGCAATCACTTTAATCCATTTGATTCTTTTACAGTAGAAAAAGTTTTTAGAATGGCTGAAAAAAATAAAGATAAAAGATTATACAAAGTAATAAGAGAGGGAAATTATACAAATTTCCCAGGATTTTATGGTTTCTTGTTTAGAAATTGCGATACATTACCTTTAAGCTCAAATAAAAGAACAATGGTAAACTTTATAAAAGCAGTGGATACGATTTTGCAAAGAGGAGATTTTATATTAATTTATCCAGAACAAAGTTTATGGTGGAATTATAAGAAACCAAAGCCACTTAAAGATGGAGCATATAAAATGGCTACAAGAAACAATGTACCTGTAATACCAATATTTATAACAATGCAAGATAGCGACATAATTGGTGAGGATGGATTCCCAGTACAAGAATATATAGTAAATATTAAAGAACCAGTATATCCAGATGAGAAATTATCAGAAAAAGAAAATACAGAAATAATGAAAGAAAAGAATTACCAAGTATGGAAAAAAGTTTATGAAGATTTTTATAAAATCCCATTAAAATATACTTGTGAACAGGAAATTAAATGAAAGAAAAGAAGATAATATACTATGAAGATGAGTTGAATGATGAATTTTCGACTGCAAAAATAATTCCTAGAGTAATAGATGAAAAATATAAATATGAACATAATATTTTATGGAATTTAGCATCTTATGTTTTGCAAAATTTTATCAGTATGCCAATAAAATATTTACATGTAAAAATAAAATTTAGAATTAAATTTGTTGGCAAAAAGAAATTTAAGAAGTGTAGAAATACAGGCTATTTCATATATGCAAACCATACTCAACCATTTGCAGATACGTTTATACCAAGCTTGGCAAATTATCCCAAAAGGAATTTTTTTATAGTAAACCCGGAAAACGTATCTATAAAAGGTGCGGAGACGTTAATAGAAATGCTAGGTGCAATTCCAGTACCAGGGAATAAAGTAGCAGCTGAAAATTTTTTAAATGTGATAAATAAAAAAATAGAATCACATTCATCTATTACAATATATCCAGAAGCACACATCTGGCCTTATTATACTAAAATAAGGCCTTTTAAATCGGTATCTTTTAAATACCCTGTAAAGATGGAGGTACCAGCATTTTGTATTACTAATACATATCAAAGCTATGGAAGAAAAAAAAATAAAGTAAAAATTGTATCTTATGTTGATGGCCCATTTTTTACGGATAAGGAGTTAACGATAAAAGAACAACAACAAAAGTTAAGAAATGAAATATATAATTGCATGGTAAACAGAAGTAAAAATAGTAACATTGAAGTAATAAAATATTTAAAGAAAGAGGATTTTTCTAATGAAAAATAAGAAGGTTTTATTAGGAATGAGTGGAGGAGTAGATAGCTCTGTATCAGCACTATTACTAGAAAATATGGGATATGATGTAGTGGGAATTACTATGAAATTATGGGAAGGTGCAGACTCAGTTCAAACCGCTTGCTGCAGCTTAGATGCAGCCTCAGATGCAAAAAGAGTTTGCGATAAAATTGGAATTCCACACTATACTTTAAATTTCAAAGATGAGTTTAAAGATAAAGTAATAAATAATTTTATTTGTGAATATAAAAATTGCAGAACTCCAAATCCATGTATACAATGCAATAAATATCTAAAATTTGGTGAAATGTATAATAAAGCTAAAGAATTAGAAATTGAATATATTGCAACAGGTCATTATGCAAAAATAGAATATAGTGAAAAATATAAAAGAAATGTATTAAAAAAAGCAAAAAATTTACAGAAAGACCAGAGTTATGTTTTATATACTATTCCTAAAGAGCTATTGGACAAGGTAATATTTCCATTAGGCAATTATGAATCGAAAGAGGATATAAGGCAAATTGCCAGAGAGAACAACTTGTTGGTAGCAAATAAACCAGATAGTGAAGATATATGCTTTGTTCCAGATGGTGATTATAAGAAATTTTTACAAGAAAATTCAGATATAAAAGAAAAAGAAGGAAATATAGTAAATAAAGAGGGCAAAATATTAGGTAAACATACAGGGCTTTATAAATATACAATAGGTCAGCGTAAAGGATTGGGAATCTCAAATCCAGTACCATTGTTTGTAATTGGATTTAATATAAATAAAAATGAGTTGATAGTGGGAGAAGAGAAAGAATTATATAGAAAAGAAATGTATGTTAAAGATATAAATTTGTTGGCAATAGACAAATTAGAAGGTAAGATGCATGTTTTGGTGAAAACAAGATATTCACATAAAGAGGCTCCTGCTACTATAGAGATGGCTTCAGATAATGAAATAAAAGTTATATTCGATGAACCTCAACCACGAATTACATCAGGTCAATCAGCAGTTTTTTATGATGAGGATATAGTGATCGGTGGAGGAATTATTTTATAAAAAAAGCACAAGTTGTTAAATTAAGCAACTTGTGTTTTTCTATTGAATTATTTCTCTAATTTATAGAATATTTTTTTGCCTTTCTTTAATATTGCATATCCTTCTTTAAAATCATAATCCGAAAGAGTGTAATTAACATCAGAAATTACATTATCATTTAAAGAAATTCCATTCTGGTTAATTAAAGTTCTTGCTTGAGATTTTGAAGGAGCTATACCAGATTCTATAATTGCATCTAATATGCTGCAATTTGAATTCTGTAATTTTACTGTTGGTATATGTTCCAAGTTACCTTTTCCTTCAAATAAAGCATTACTTGCAGCTTCGGCTTTCGTTGCTTCTTCTTCTCCATGAACAAGCTTAGTTATTTCATAAGCAGCTACTTTTTTAGCTTCATTTATTCTTTCATCATTTACAGAAGTTAATTCATTAATTCTTTCCATTGGCAAATATGTAAGAAGACAAAGAACCTTTTTTACACTTTCGTCTTCTATATTTCTCCAATATTGGTAAAATTCATATGGAGAAGTTTTTTCTGGGTCTAACCATAATGCTCCTTTTTCTGTTTTTCCCATTTTCTTGCCTTCTTTGGTTGTAAGAAGCTTAAATGTTAAACCATAAGAATCATCTTTTCCAATTTTTCTAATTAGCTCAACTCCACCGATTATATTAGACCATTGGTCGTTTCCGCCCATCTCTAGTTTACATCCATATTCATTATATAAATGTAAAAAGTCGTAAGATTGCATAAGCATATAACCAAGCTCAAAGAATGTTAAACCATTTTCCATTCTTGTTTTATAGCATTCAGCAGAAAGCATTTTATTTACTGAAAATAGAGAACCAATTTCACGCATGAAATCAACATATTTTAAATCAAGTAGCCAATCTGCATTATTAACTATAATTGCTGCATTTTCTCCTTCAAAGCTAACAAATTTTTCAATTTGCTTTTTTATACATTTAACATTATTGTCTATAGTTTCTCTTGAAAGCATCTTACGCATATCTGTTTTTCCAGATGGGTCGCCAATAACAGCAGTTCCTCCACCAACTAATATAATGGGTTTATGACCACATCTTTGCATATGACCAGCAACCATTAATGAAACAAAGTGACCTACGTGCAAACTATCTGCAGTAGGGTCTATTCCAATATAAAAAGAAACAGATTTTTCTCCAAATAATTTTTTTATTTCATCAGGATGAGTCATTTGCTCTATATATCCACGTTCTTCTAAAACGTCAAAAACATTAACTTTTTCCATTTAATCTCCTCCAATTATCAAATATAATTTACATTTTACCACAGAAAGAGAGATATTACAATAGTTTTAAATATTAGCAGACATAAGTTTTTTTTGTTAAAAAAGATATAAAAATCTATTGACAAAATTGTATCATAAAACATATAATAAACATATGAACAAATATTCAAATGAAAGGAGCGAAAATGGAAAATATTGAAGAGAATGTTGAACAGCTAAGTATTAACTTAGAAAAAGTAAATAAAATAAAAAATATTATGCCAGATGATGAATTAATATTCGATGTAGCAGAAAGCTTTAAAGTTTTTGGTGATTCTACAAGAATGAAAATTATAGCGGCATTGTTGCAAGATGAATTAAATGTATCAGAAATAGCTGCAATTACAAGTTCAACACCATCTGCCATATCACACCAATTAAGAGTTTTAAAGCAAGCAAAATTAGTTAAAATAAGGAAAGATGGTAAAGCTGTGTATTATAGCTTAGATGATGAACATGTAAAAGAAATTTTTGAAATTGGCAAAGAGCATATAGAAGAAAATTAAAGAAGGAGAGTAGAATGAAAAAATACGAATACGATATAGTTGGATTAGATTGTGCAAACTGTGCAAATAAAATTCAAGTAGAACTAGGTAAAGTAAAAGGAATAGAAAATGCATCTGTTAATTTTGCAAAACAGAAACTAAGCTATGAAACAGATACGGTATCAAGAGAAAAAGTAGAAAAACTTGTAAAATCATTAGAACCAGATGTAGAATTAATTAGTGCAGAAGACAAAATAAAAGATTTAAAAAATGAGAAAAAACAAAATGAAAATAAATCTAAATTTTTATTACACATATTAAGATTGGTGATAGGAACTATAGTTGCGGTTGTAGGATTATATCTTCCAATGCCAAAAGTATTATCAATAATCTTAATAATTTTAGGATATGCAATATTGCTATATAGAACAACAAAAAATGCAATAAAATTCTTATTCAAGAGTAAAACAATAAATGAAAATTTATTAATTACAATATCTTGTATAGGTGCATATCTAGTAGGTAAGCATTCAGAAGGCCTTATGGTAATTGTTTTATATGAAATAGGCAAAATTCTAGAAGAAAAAGCTATAAATAAAACAAGAAAATCAATTTCTGATTTAATGGATATAAAGCCAGAATATGCAAACTTAAAAACAGATAATGATATAAAAGTGGTTAGCCCAGCAGATGTTGAAATTGGTGATATTGTTGTTGTAAAACAAGGCGAAAAAATACCACTAGATGGAATTGTAGTAAAAGGAAATGCTAGCTTAAATACTGCATCATTAACAGGAGAATCTAAACCTCAAGATGTAAGCGAAGAATCTGAAGTGCTTTCTGGAAGCGTTGTTCTAGAAGGACTACTAGAAATAAAAGTTACAGAAAAATACGAAAATAGTACTGTAAGCAAAATACTAGAATTAGTAGAAAATGCAACAGATAAAAAAGCCAAAACAGAAACTTTTGTAAATAAAGCAGCTAAAATATATACACCAATAGTTTTAGGAATAGCAGCATTGGTTGCAATCTTTTTACCATTAATATCTAATGTGCCATATGGAACAGAAAATGGAAGTATATATAGAGCTTTAATATTCCTAGTAATATCATGCCCATGCGCTATTGCAATATCTGTACCACTATGCTATTTTTCTGGAATAGGAAAATCATCTAAAGAAGGAATATTAATAAAAGGTAGTGACTATTTAGATGGAATAAAAGATATAAAAGAAATTGTTTTTGATAAAACTGGAACTTTAACAAAAGGCGAATTCGTAATAGATAAAGTAGAACTATCTACAAATAATTTTACAAAAGATGAAGTGTTAGAATTTGCAGTTTTAGGAGAAAGCTTTTCAAACCATCCTATTGCAAAATCAATAGTTGGTCATTTTAATATAAATGCAGATAAATCTAGAGTAAGTAATTATGAGGAAATTGCAGGAAAAGGTATCAAATATGTAATAGATGGAAAAACAATTTTGGTTGGCAATAGCAGTTTAGTTGGTAAAGAAACTGAAAAAGTGGATAGCACAAAAATATATGTAAAAATAGATGAAGAATTAGCAGGTAGTATTTATTTAAAAGATGAAATAAAAGAAGGAACTAAAGAAGCAATAGCAAAATTAAATGAAAAAGGTATAGTAACAAAAATGTTTACAGGTGACAACAAAGAAGTAGCTTCGAAAATAGCAGAAGAATTAGGAATAAAAGAATATAAAGCAGAAATGTTGCCAAACGATAAATATACAAAATTAGAAAAAGAAATTGCCAAATATAAAGAACCGAATGCAAAGGTAGCATTTGTAGGAGACGGAATAAACGATTCACCAGTACTAGCATTATCTGATATTGGAATATCAATGGGCGGAGTTGGGTCTCAAGTGGCCATTGAAGCTTCTGATGTTGTAATAATGACTGATGCAATAGAAAAAATAAATGAGGCTATTAATATTTCTAAAAAGACAAGTAGAATAATAAAACAAAATTTAACTTTCTCAATAGGAATAAAAATATTAGTGTTGGTATTAAGCATATTTGGAATTGCAAATATGTGGGAAGCGGTTTTTGCAGATGTAGGAGCAACACTTATTACAGTATTAAATGCAATTAGAATATTATCAAAATAATGTGTCAAAAAATGTCTAAAAAACATAGTATATAATATAACATCACAAGAGATGTTATATAGGAGGTGACTTCTATGGAGCCACAAGAAAATTGCTACTTTGAGAAAAAATGTTGCAAGAAAAGAAATTGTTTTGCATTAATAATAGCGATATTAGCAGTTTTATTCTTCGGAGTAATAGGAGCTATAATAGGAGCAGCTATAAGCGAAACTATATTGGCAGCATTAGCAGCAGTAATAGTTCTAGCAATAGTGCTTGGAATAATATTAGTAATAACAATAATTTATAAAATATGCAAAAAAGAAAGAAACTACTGTTAGAATTACGGAATAAAAAGGCTTAGCTTGCAAAAGCTAGGTCTTTTTTTAGATGAATAGTGGTTGCAAAACCATAACAGATATTGTATAATAGAACATTAGTAAAGCATATTAAAATTTGCGATTAAAAGGAGAGTTTTTGATGCCTAGTTCCATATATAGAGCCTTTAATCAATTGATAAAAACATTTAAAAATATTACAAATGATGAAGATAAACAAGAAAAATTAAAAAGCGCAGGAAATTTAAAAATAGAGCCGAAAATAGTGTATAACAAATTTAATAACACATTAAAAATACAAATAAAAATAGGCGAAACGCAGTTATATAAAGTAAAAAGCCTCCCAGAATTTTATGATAGATTCTTAAAAAGGGAAAATTACAAATATGGTAGCAAATTAGAGTTTATACATACAAAGGAAGCGTTTGCACCAGAATATAGAGCTTTGTTAGATTATATATTAAAATATGCAGAAATAATAAAATACTCAAATGAAGCTTCAAATGATTATGAATATTATACCAAAAGATTAGGAGAAGATTGTATATTAATATCTAATACGGGAATAGATGAGTTATTTGAGGTACTAAAAAACAAAACAGCTATAATGGAAGATGAAAAATCTTCAATATCTGTAGAATTTGTGGAAAAAGAGCCTAATATTGAATTCTTTTTGAATAAAAAAGGTGAAAAAGAATTTGCTATAACTACAAATATAAAAGAATCAAATTATAAAATTTTTGAAGGAAGAAAATACACATATGTATTATTGGATAAAAAAATATACAGATGCAGCAAGCAATATGATAAAACAGTATTAGAGATGCTTGAAATATATAGAAAAAACTTTATAAATGAAATAGTTTTACCACAAAAAGAATTACCGAATTTTTTTGCAACAGTTGAACCATATATAAAGAAAAACATAAAAATAGATGATAAGGAATATCAAGAAATAAAGCAATATATACCAGCTGAGTTATACGCTAAAATGTTTTTAGATTATAATGAAAAAAATTATATAATTGCAGATATAAGGTTTGTGTATGATGATGTAGAAATAAATCCGCTAGATATAGAGCAAAATATCAACATTCCAAGAAATGGAGTAAAAGAATCTAAATTAGTGGATATGTTGTTAAAGAGTGGATTCATGTATGATCAAAAGAACAGCAGGCTGATACTAGCAGATGAAAATAGAATTTATGATTTTTTATCTAAAGATATAGAAATGTATATGCAGAACTTTGAAGTTCTTGCAACGGACAAATTTAAAGAGAAGCAGATAAAAAAAGAGCAAAGAGTTTCTGTAGGAGTAAAGATAGAGAATAATTTAATAGATATAGATTTAAGTAATTTAAACTTTGATACAAAAGAATTACAAGAGATAATGCGAAAGTATAAATTGAAAAGAAAATTCCATAGATTAAAGGATGGAAGCTTTATAAATTTAGAAGAAAATGAAAATATAGAGTTCATTCAGAACATAACAAAAGACATAGATATAGATTATTCAAAAATAAAGGATAATAGAATAAAATTGCCTATATACAGGTCATTTTATTTGGAAAAAGTTTTGGAGAAAAACGAATTTATAAATGCAAATAGAGATGCAAGTTATAAGGAATTTGTTGGAGGGCTAACAAAAACAAAGGTAGAATTAAATAAACCTATGTCAAAATATTTGAAAGCATCATTAAGAGAATATCAAATAATTGGATTTAACTGGTTGACAGCATTGGATGAATACGGAATAGGCGGAATTTTAGCAGATGATATGGGATTAGGAAAAACAATTCAAATATTGAGTGTGATTGCAACATATATTGAAAACAATAATAATCCAAAACAAACATTAATTGTTTGCCCAAGCTCGCTTTCGTTGAATTGGCAAAGTGAAATAAACAAATTTACAAGTGGAATTAGCTCACTTGTAATACATGGCACATTAGAAGAAAGACAAAAACAGATAAAGGAAATACTAGATTATAATGTAATAATCACATCATATGAATTATTAAAAAGAGACATAGAAGAGTATAAAAAATATAATTACGAGTTTAAATATATAGTTGCAGATGAAGCACAATATATAAAAAATAATAATACTCAAAATGCGAAAACGATTAAAGAAATAAAAGCAGAAACAAAATACGCTTTAACAGGAACACCTATAGAAAATTCATTAGCTGAATTATGGTCTATCTTTGATTTTATAATGCCTGGATACTTATTTTCTTATAAGAAATTTAAAGAATTATATGAAACCCCTATAATAAAAGACAATGATCAAGAAGCAATGAAAAAACTAAAAAGGCTAATAAATCCATTTGTTTTAAGAAGAATAAAGAAAGAAGTTCTAACAGAGTTGCCAGATAAAACGGTTACTGTATTAAATAGCCAAATGACTGAAGAACAAAAAGAAATATATATGGCTTATCTAGCAAGAGCAAAGAAAAATGTTGAAGATGAGATAAAAGAAAATGGTATAGAGAAAAGTCAGATTAAAATACTAGCACTGCTTACAAGATTAAGACAAATATGTTGCCACCCAAGTTTGTTTATAGATAAATATAAAGGCGAAAGCGGCAAGCTAAATCAGTGTTTGGAAATTTTAAGAGATGCCATAAACTCTGACCATAAAACATTATTGTTTTCTGGTTATACATCAATGTTTGACATTATTGAGAAAGAATTAAAAAATCAGAACATAAAATATTTGAAATTAACAGGTCAAACTAAAGTAAGCGAGAGAATGGATTTGGTAGATGAGTTTAATAAGAATGACGAAATTAAAGTTTTCTTGATTTCACTAAAAGCGGGAGGAACAGGACTTAATCTAACAAGTGCAGATATGGTAATACATTACGACCCTTGGTGGAATTTATCTGCTGAAAACCAGGCAACAGATAGAACATACAGGATTGGACAGAAAAGAAATGTACAAGTTTATAAGCTAATAACCAAAGATTCAATTGAAGAAAAAATATATGAATTACAAAAAAGAAAAGAAACACTAATAGATACAATGTTATCTACAAAGCAAACATTTATAAATAAATTATCAAAAGAAGAGATACTAAGTTTATTTGAATAAGGGGAATTTTATGAAGAATATTTTATATGTGATTGCCATGGAAAAAGAGGCAAAAGGTATAGTGAAGGAATTAGAATTAAAAAAGATTGAAGGCGCCAAGCTTAAAATATATGAAAAAGGCTCAACACGTTTATTAATAACTGGAATAGGAAAACAACGTGTTGCGATGAATTTAGCAATATATATGGAAAATTATGAAAAGCCTGATATTATCATAAATTTAGGCTATGCGGGTTCTACAAATTCAGAAATAGGAACATGGGTAAATGTAAGAGAAATATATAATTATGAATGGGAAATTCCTGGTGAAGAAAAATATACCATGGATGGAATTGATAATAAAGAATTAATAGTAAAAATTGAAAATGAAAAAATAAGTAAATTACCATGTTATACAGCTGAAAAATTTGTAACAGGTACAACTATATCAGAGGATGTACTTTTTGATATGGAATTACATTCTATATACTTAATATGCTGCATCCATGGAATAAAATTGTTGTCACTAAAAAAGGTAAGTGATAATTTAAGTTTAGATAATTATTATGAAAATATAGATATAGGAAGCCTAATGGAATTAACTAGTGGACTAGAATATTGTAAAATGTAATGAAAGAGGAACTTTTATGGAAAAAGAAATAATAGTAATTGGTGGTGGATTGGCAGGATGTGAGGCAGCATACCAGATTGCAAAAAGAGGAATAAAAGTAAAACTTTATGAAATGAAACCATATAAATTTTCTCCAGCACATTCAAATGCTGATTTAGCAGAAATTGTATGTAGCAATTCATTCAAGTCTAATCTACATACAAATGCTTGTGGCGTATTAAAAGAAGAATTACGCATTTTGGATTCGCTATTAATAAAAATTGCAGATGAAACATCAGTGCCAGCAGGACAAGCCTTAGCAGTGGATAGAGAAAAATTTGCACAAAAAGTAACAGCAGAAATAGAAAACAATAGCAACATAGAAGTAATAAGGCAAGAAATAGGTGAAAATGGTCTTACTTTAAAGGAATTAATACAAAATAATATAGTAGTAATTGCAACGGGACCATTAACATCTGATAATTTATCAAAAGAAATATTAGAGTTTACTGGACAAGAAGATTTACATTTTTATGATGCTGCAGCTCCGATAATATCAAAAGATAGCATAAATTTTAATATAGCATTTTGGGGCAATAGATATGAACAAGAGAGACCTAAAGAAGAAAATGTTGAAGAGTGGAAGGAAAAAATAAAACAGTGTAAAGAAATTGATAAAAGCTATATAAATCTTCCATTAAATAAAGAAGAATATGAGAAGTTTTGGAATGAACTTGTATCTGCAGAAGTTGTAGAGTTGCATCAATTTGAAAAAAGTGAAATTTTCGAAGGCTGTATGCCAGTAGAAGTAATGGCAAAAAGGGGTATGGATACATTAAGATATGGTCCTCTAAAACCAATGGGATTTACAGATCTACGCACAGGTTATAGACCATATGCAGTTGTTCAATTAAGGCAAGATAATGAAGAGGGCACATTATACAATATGGTGGGCTTTCAAACTAATTTGAAATTTGGTGAGCAAAAAAGAGTATTTAGTATGATTCCGGGCTTAGAAAATGCTGAGTTTATGAAGTATGGTGTAATGCATAGAAACATGTTTATAAATTCTACGAAACTACTAGACAATACTTATAATTTAAAAAGTAATAACAACATATTTTTTGCAGGACAAATTACTGGAGTAGAAGGATATGTGGAATCAATTTCTTCTGGATTAGTAGCCGGAATAAATGCTGCCAATATGATATTAGGAAAAAGCAAAAAACAATTTCCAAAAGAAACTGTGATAGGAGCTCTTGCAAAGTATATATCCACAGAAAACGAAAAATTTCAGCCAATGAATGCAAATTTTGGAATATTACCAGAATTAGATGGTGAAAAAATAAGAGATAAAAAATTAAGATATACAAAATTGGCAGATAGGGCTTTAGAAAATATATAAAGTTAAAAGATATAATTTGTAATAAATTGCAAAAATATTACAATTATATCTTTTTTGTTACATTTCGCTCAAAGTTGACGAAAAAAGCATTATAGTGTATAATTAAAATAGTATTGTTATGTAAAGGAGACGTTTTATGAAAAGAGTTGAAGAATTTCAAAAAACAGAAAAATTAATTGAAGAGTATAAAAAATTTGGCAATAAAATATCAGAATATGAAGGAAAAATTGATGAAAACAAAGAAGAAAATGCAGCTAAAGTAAACAAATTAGAAGGACAATTGGAAATAAATAATAAAAAGAGTGCGGAAAGAATAAAAAAATTAGAGTCACAATTGCAAATTACATTTAGCGATGCAGAGTTTGAAATTGATAGAGCGGCCCTTCAAGATGAAGTAAATAAGCAGATTGAATTAGAAAAAGCAAATTTGGCAAAAGAGAATAAAGAAATAGAAAAAACTATAAAGGCAGAAAAAGCAAATTTAGTAGCAGAAAATAAAAAAGTAGAAAACCAAATAAAAGAAGAAAAAGATAATAAAAAATATTTTAGAACAGATGCAAATTTTAAAACAATTACGATGGAAATAGAAGAAATGAAGAAAGAAGTTGCTAAAGGTGAATTAGAATTAGCAAAGAAAGACCTAGAATTGAGAGAGTTCTATGCAGAAGGTGCAAGGCACGAAGATAAGTTTAAATGGCAAGAAATATACAAAGAACAAGAAGGAATAAGGAACAACATCAAAGAGTTAAATTCTAAAATAGATGAATATCAAAACTTTAAAAATGAACTATTATCAATCACACTAACTCCAAGTGAATATAAAGAAATGTATGCAAGGGAAGAAAGAAAAGATCCAGCTAAGGCAGAAGAAGAGAGAAAAGAAAAATTATGGGATGAGATAAATCAAAGCATAGAGCAAAATATCGAAGGTGGTAAGGAAGAAACTAAATCACCAACAATAGATAATAGTGCAGAGAAAAAAGCTCAATCTGAACATAAAGAGAATGGAGAAAGTGAACCAGATATAGTTGATGAAGTAAATGAAAGCATAGAAAAGAATATGAAAAAACCAGAAACAAAATGGGAAGATATAAGTAGTAATTCAACTCCTGCTGTAGAAGCTAATAAATATTGCTTACACATAGAAAGAAATCGTAAGAATATAGTAGTAAATGGAGTGGAATTCTCGAGAGAAGAAATAGCTAAAAAGAGAGAAGCCATAGAAAGAACAGAATTTAAAGGAAAAATAGAATGGCTAAAAGAACATGGTGATATTGATGTGGTAGCTGCTATGCTATTGCAACAACAAAGAAGAATGGAAGATAAAAACAAAAGTGAACAGCAAAAAAGGTCAATAAGAAATGAATTGGATTATCAACTAAATGATTATGCAGAGATGATAGAAAATCAAGCTAGCAGAAGAGATTCTACAGTTGATATAACATATGAACTTAGAAATGATGGAAAACTAAGGAACAGAATTAAGGAATACTTTGCAGACAGAGAAAACTATAAAGCACTTAAAGCTGAAGCTTTAAACGCTAAGTATTATGCAAAGGTAAAATGCTCAAAATTCACTAAGTTACAAATGTGGCTACAAAAGAAAAGAGATGCAGTTTCAAACAAAATGCTTAATGAAGCTGAAATACCAGAAGCTTTACCATCAGCTGAAGATAGAAGAGAAGAAGAAAACTTTAGAACTAGAATAGCAGTTCCAACAATGGAAAACAGACAACAACCTGTACAAACACAAGTAAGAGCTGCTGCAGAAAATGTAAGAGACAATGATGATAGGGAAGAAAGATAAATAAAAACTCAAAATTTGTACACAAATGCAAATTTTTATGATAAAATCACATAGTAAATGCTATGTGATTTTTTTATGTAGTAATAAGCAATAAAAAGGGAGAAAAACATGTACTTAAAAAGATTAGAATTACAAGGTTTTAAATCATTTCCAGATAAAACAATATTAGAATTTAAGCCAGGAATTACAGGAGTTATTGGACCAAATGGATCTGGTAAGAGTAATATCTCAGATAGCATAAGATGGGTTTTGGGCGAGCAAAGCATGAAATCTTTGAGAGGAGCAAAATCAGAAGATATTATATTTGCTGGAACAGAGAACAGAAAGTCTTTGGGGTTTGCAGAAGCATCCATTGTAATTGATAATAGCGACCAAAGTTTACCAATAGAATACAATGAAGTTGTTGTTACAAGGAAAATATATAGAAGTGGTGAAACAGGATATTTTATAAATAAAGTTCCTTGCAGATTAAAGGATATTTTGGAATTGTTTATGGATACAGGAATAGGCAAAGATGGCTATTCTATAATAGGCCAAGGCAAGATAGATGAAATTTTGAGCAACAAATCAGAAGATAGAAGACATATATTTGAAGAAGCTGCAGGAATAGTAAAATATAGAACAAGAAAACAAGAATCAGAAAAAAAGTTGGAACAAACTAAATTAAATTTATTAAGAATAAATGATATTTTATCAGAAATAGAAGGACAAATAGAGCCATTAAAATTACAGTCAGAAAAGGCAAAACAATTTTTAAATTTAAGAGAAGAACTTAAAAGTGTAGAAGTTGGATTATTTGTGTATAACATAAATTCATATAAAGAAAAATTAGAACAACTTGTTAAAGATATGGAAATACTTGAGGATCAGAAGGAAGACGAAGAATACAACTTAGATAAATTACAAGAAAATAAAGCTGAATTAAAACAAAAATTAGATGAGATAATAGCAGAGATAGAAAATACACAAAATATTGGTTTTGAAAGCAAAACAAAAATAGAGCAAATAAATTCAGATATAAATATTTCGAAAGAAAAAATTTCTAATAATAATATTAATGTAAGAAGATACGAAAATGAAGTAACTGAACTTGAAACAAGGATAGGTGAATTAGAAGAAGAAAAGAGAAACAGAATAGAAAAAAAGGATAATTTATCAGTAAATAAAGAAAAATTTGAGAATGAGTTAAAGCAAAAAGAAGCAGAGTTAGCAGAGTTAACCAAGAAATTATCGTCAAAAGAGCTTGAAATAGAAGAGAAAAAGAAAAAAGTAGAAGAAAATATAAATTTAAAATATGAAAGACAAAATGATATAAATTCATATGGTATTAATTTTGAAAACTTAGAAAAAAGACAGAAAACTTTAAAGCAAGACACTCAATTAATTATTTCTGAATTAGATGCAGCAAGGCTGGAAAAACAAGAAATATCAAAAGGATTCTTAGATATAGATAATGTAAGAAATAAGGCAATAAGCAAACTTAATGAAACAAAAACAAAAAAAGAAGAAGCAATTGCCAAAATAAAAGAATTTGATGATAAAATAAATAGGCTTTCAGATGAATATAGAATAAAAAATTCTAAATTGAAGTTTTTGCAAGAAACAGAAAAAGAAAAAGATGGATACATGAAGAGCGTAAAATCTTTATTGTTAGCATGTGAAAATGACTCAAACTTAAATAAGGGTGTATATGGAGCTTTGGCCAACCTTATTTCTACTAATAAAGAATATGAAACTGCAATAGAGATGTGCTTAGGCGCTACAATGCAAAACATAGTAACACAAGAAGAAAATGATGCTAAAAGATTAATAGAGTATTTAAGAAAAAATAATTTAGGAAGAGCTAGCTTTCTACCAATTTCTGCAATACATGGTAGAAAATTAGAAAAAATAAACAATCATGGAATTAATGGAGTTATAGGGATAGCTTCAGACCTAGTAAAATGTGATAAAAAGTATAATGATATAGTTTTGAATTTGTTAGGCAGAACAGTGATTGTAGAAAATATGGATTCAGCAATTACATTGGCTAAACTAAACAATTATTCGTTTAAAATAGTAACAATACAAGGAGATATAATAAATCCATCAGGAGCAATGTCTGGTGGTTCAGTAGCGCAAAAAACTGTTAATATTTTAGGCAGAGGAAGAGAAATAGAAGAAATAACAAAAAATCTGAACACATTGCAAAAGCAGATAAACACAATCTCTAAAGAAAAAGAAGAATTTTCTACAAGTATAACAGACACAATAGAAAATGCAGCAGCACTTGAAAAAGATTTACAAGATATAGAAATAAAATATGCTACAGAGAAACAAAAAGTAGAGATGATTGATTCTAGTGTATTAAAACTAGAGCAGAATTTGGAAAAAGCAAAAAAAGAACTAGAAAATATTACGAAGCAAAAAGAAGAGATTATAGCTGGAAAAGCAGGAACAGAACAAGTTTTAAAGAATATAGAAAAAGAAATTTTAGAGTTGAATGCAGAAATTACAAATTTTGCAGAATTAAATAAAGATGACCAAGAGTATATAGATAATTTGAACCTATATATAACAGATTTAAAAATTTCTGTATCATCATTTGATGAAAGCAATAGCTCTATTGATGAAATGCTAGAGAGAATAGAGCAGGACATAGAAAATGCAAAAAACAATATAAAAAATAAAAAAGTAGATATAGAAAATGCAAAAATAGAAGCTAAAAATTTAGAAGAGTTTATAGAAAAATGCAAATTAGATATTGAAAGAACAAAAGCAGATGTAGAAAATAGTTCATCAAAGATAGAAAGCATGAAACAGCAAAGGGATAGTATAAATAATAAACAGGAAAAGATAGAAAAGCAAATAACAGACCAATTTGATGTTTTAAACGGATTAAAAGAACAAATAATTAAGCTAGAAAATAAGAAAACAAAGCAAGAGCAAGATGTAGAAGAATTAATAAATAAATTATGGACAGAATATGAAATAACTCCAAATAATGCAGGAGAATATAAGAAGCCAGAGAATGTACAGCTTGCACAAAAAATAACTAATGAATTAAGAACAAAAATTAGAGACTTGGGCAGTATAAACATAGAATCAATAGAAGAATATAAGAAAATGCAAGAAAGATACGATTTTATGAATGAGCAGAGATATGACTTAGAAGAATCAATGAGCAAATTAAGAACGGTTATATCTGATATGACAAGTACAATGAAAAATCAATTTGCTGAACAGTTTAAGAAGATTAACAAAAACTTTAATGATGTATTTGTTGAGCTATTTGGTGGTGGAAAGGCAGAACTAATTTTAGATGATGAAAACAATATACTAGAATGTGGAATTGATATAAGGGTTCAACCACCAGGAAAGAAGCTACAAAATATGATGCTACTATCAGGAGGAGAAAAGGCTTTAACAGCAATAGCTATACTATTTGCTATATTGAAAATAAATCCAGCTCCATTCTGTATATTAGACGAAATAGAAGCAGCTTTAGACGATGTAAATGTAAATAGATTTGCATTATATTTGAAAAAATTTAGCAATGATACACAATTCCTAGTAATTACGCACAGAAAGGGAACTATGGAAATAGCTGATACTGTATATGGTGTAACAATGGAAGAAAAAGGAATAAGTAAATTGCTTTCAATGAGATTAAAATAGTTCTATTTATTGGACAAGAAGAATACTATATATAAAAACAAAGGAGTGTGTGTGATATGTGGTATACGATGGATGTTCAAGAAACTATAAAAAAATTAAAAACTAATGTCATAACGGGATTATCTGAAGTAGAAGCGAATGAAAGATTAGAAAAATACGGAGAAAATGTTTTAAAAGAGAAGAAAAAAGAAAATCTCTTTATAAGATTTTTAAAACAATTCAACGATTTTATGATAATTATTTTAATAGTAGCTTCTATCATATCAGCCGTTATGGCATATTTAGATGGAAGCGGAGATTATATAGACTCAATTATAATCATAGCAATTGTAATATTTAATGCTGTTATGGGATTAATTCAGGAAGAGAAAGCAGAGAAGTCGCTGGAGGCATTAAGGAAAATGGCGGAACCAATTGCTAAAGTAAGAAGAGATGGCAAGATAAAAGAAATAGAAGTAGCAAAAATTGTGCCAGGCGATATTGTAATAATTGAAGCAGGAAACTATGTTCCTGCAGATTGTAGATTAATAGAAGCAAATGATTTGAAAATAGAAGAAGCCAGTTTAACAGGAGAAACAGTACCAGTTTTAAAACAGGCTAATAATAAATTAATGCAAAATACACCACTTGCAGACCAGGTTAATATGGCTTTTGCTACTACAATTGCAGTAAATGGGCATGGTGAAGCGATTGTAACCCAAACTGGTATGGATACTACGGTGGGAAAAATTGCTAATATGATAATAGAAGATGAAGCGCCAGAAACACCTATTCAGAAAAAATTATCTGAAGTTGGGAAAATGCTTGGTACCGGCTGTTTAATTGTATGTGCTATTATATTTGTAATAGGAATATTTAAAAAAAT
>USEX01000002.1 GCA_900553755.1 uncultured Clostridium sp. | reverse complement strand
TATTAAATTTTAAATATAATAAAAAAATAATTATTAAATTAATTATATAAAATATAAATAAAATAAAAAGATTGAAAAATATATAAAAATAATATATAATTTTATAAATAATAAAAATTAGGAGGAAAGTATGTTAACTGCAAGTGGTGTTACAATAAGATTTGGAAAAAGAACTTTGTTTGAAGATGTAAATATAAAATTTAATAAAGGCTGTTGCTATGGAATAATCGGAGCAAATGGCGCAGGCAAATCTACTTTTTTAAAAGTCTTGTCAGGAGAACTTGAACCTAGTAAGGGTGAGGTAACAAAAGAAAAGGGTGAAAGAATTTCTGTATTAAAGCAAGATCACTTTGCTTATGAAGAAAATACTGTTATAGATACAGTAATAATGGGAAATCAAGATTTATATAAAATAATGAAAGAAAAAGAAGCTATTTATGCTAAACCAGATTTTTCTGAAGAAGATGGAATGAAGGCTGCAAAATTAGAGGAAAAATTTGCAGAATTAGATGGATGGAATGCGGAATCTGATGCAGCCATACTTTTAAATGATTTAGGAATAGCTGCAGATAATCATTATAAATATATGAAAGAATTAGAAGCAAGAGAAAAAGTAAAAGTATTATTAGCCCAAGCATTATTTGGAAATCCAGATATATTATTATTAGATGAGCCAACAAATGACTTGGATTTAAAAAGCATTAGTTGGTTAGAAGAATTTTTAATAAATTTTGAAAATACCGTAATTGTAGTGTCACATGATAGATATTTTTTAAATAAAGTATGCACTAATATAGCAGATGTAGACTACGGAAAAATAAAAGTATATCCAGGAAATTATGATTTCTGGTATGAATCAAGTCAATTGCTACAAAAGCAAATGAGAGACCAAAA
Organism: uncultured Clostridium sp.; assembly: GCA_900553755.1. Classification (GTDB taxonomy): domain Bacteria; phylum Bacillota; class Clostridia; order TANB77; family CAG-508; genus UMGS1901. The sequence continues at coordinate 82,369 of USEX01000002.1, read as the reverse complement.
TAAGAAGAAAGAAGAGAAAATAAAAGAATTACAAGCTTTTATTGCCAGATTTAGTGCTAATGCATCAAAATCAAAACAAGCAACTTCTAGAAAGAAATCACTAGAAAAAATTCAATTAGATGAGATAACTCCATCCAATAGAAAATATCCATATATTGATTTTAAACCAGATAGATTACCGGGAAATGAAATATTGCAAGTTAAAAATATATCAAAAACGATAAATGGAGAAAAAATATTAGATAATGTTTCATTTACAGTAAAGCCAAACGATAAAATTGCTGTTATTGCAGATAACGAAAATGCAAAAACTGTTTTATTCCAGATAATTGCTGGAGAGTTAGAACCAGATGAAGGAAAAATAATTTGGGGAACAACAATTACAAATAATTATTTTCCTAAAGATAATAATTATTTATTCCAAAGTGATTTATCTATTACAGATTGGCTAAGACAATATTCAAAAGATCCAGATGAAACCTATGTAAGAAGTTTCTTGGGAAGAATGTTATTTTCTGGAGAGGAAGCATTAAAACCGGTAAACGTTTTATCAGGAGGAGAAAAGGTAAGATGTGTTCTCTCAAAAATGATGCTTTCAGGAGCAAATTTCTTGATTTTTGATGAGCCAACTAACCATTTAGACATGGAAAGTATTACAGCATTAAATGAAGGAATGAGTAAGTTTACAGGCAATATGATTTTTACATCACATGATCACCAATTGATGCAAACTGTAGCTAATAGAATAATTGATATAAAAGCTGATAAACTAGTAGATAGAGAAGTAACCTATAATGAATATTTAGGAATAGAGTAGAAAAATAAAGCCGTTATATATTAACGGTTTTATTTAATAATAATTACAGAAAGAGGAAAATATTATGAATAATATTAATGAAATAATTGCAAAAGAATTGAATGTAAAACAATTTCAGGTTGAAAATACAATTAAATTAATAGATGAAGGAAATACAATTCCTTTCATTGCCAGGTATAGAAAAGAAGCAACAGGAGGACTTTCTGACGAGGAATTAAGAAATTTAGATGAAAGATTAACATATTTAAGAAATTTAGAATCAAGGAAGGAAGAAGTTAAAAATTCTATAAATAACCAAGGAAAACTTACAGCTGATATTATAAAGCAATTAGAAAATGCGATGACACTTGCTGAAGTAGAGGACATTTATAGGCCATATAAACAAAAGAAGAGAACAAGAGCTACTATAGCTAAAGAAAAAGGATTGGAAGGGTTAGCTAAAACAATTCTAGAGCAAAATGAAAAAATTAATATTTATGAAGAAGCCTTATTATATGTTAATAAAGAAAAGGGCGTAGAAAATGCAGAAGATGCTATAAATGGTGCGAAAGATATTATATCAGAAGAGATTTCTGATAACGCAAAATATAGAAAAATTATTAAAAGAAATTGCCATTATGAGGGAATAATAAAAACAAAAGCAGTAAATAAAGAGGAAAAATCTAGTTATGAGATGTATTATGATTTTTCTGAAAAAATAAATAAAATTCCAAGCCATAGAATTTTAGCAATAAATAGAGGAGAAAAAGAAGAATTTTTAAAAGTAAAAATAGAAAAAAATACAGAAAAAATATTAAATATAATTAAATCCGATTTAATAAAAAATAATAAAAATAAATATGCAGAAATTATTGAGCAATGTGTAGAAGATAGTTTTTCTAGATTAATAGAACCATCGATAGATAGAGAAATAAGAGCAGATTTAACGGAACTGGCAGAAGAGCAAGCAATAAAAGTTTTTGGAAAAAATGCAAAACAATTATTAATGGTAAGCCCTATAAAGGGTAAAACTGTTATAGGCTTTGATCCAGCTTATAGAACTGGTTGTAAAATTGCAGTAATTGATGAAACTGGAAAAGTATTAGAAACTACTACCGTATATCCAACGGAACCACAAAATGATGTGGAAGGTGCAAAGAAAGAGCTTACAAAATTAATTTTAAAATATAATGTTAATATGTTTGCAATAGGAAATGGTACGGCCTCAAGGGAATCAGAACAATTTGTGTCGGAATTAATAAAAGAAGTAAAAGAAAAATATGATAAGGATTTAGTTTACGTAATTGTGTCTGAAGCAGGTGCATCTGTTTATTCTGCATCGAAACTTGCAACAGAAGAATATCCGGATATTAATGTTTCTTTAAGAGGGGCAATTTCTATAGCAAGAAGACTGCAAGATCCATTAGCAGAATTAGTAAAAATTGATCCAAAAGCAATTGGAGTTGGGCAATATCAGCATGATGTTAATCAAAAAAAATTAGAGGAAAGTTTAACTGGCGTTGTTGAAGATGCGGTAAATACAGTTGGGGTAGATATAAATACTGCGACTCCATCACTTCTTTCATATGTTGCAGGAATCAATAAATCAATTGCAAAAAATATTGTAAAATATAGAGAAGAAAATGGAAAAATAAAAGAGAGAAAAGAATTACTTAAGGTTCCTAAATTAGGAAAAGTTGCATATGAACAATGTGCAGGATTTATAAGAATTCCAGATGGAAAAAATCCATTAGAAATAACAGGAGTTCATCCAGAGAGTTATAATATTGCAGAAGAAATTTTAAAAGAAGAAAATTTTGAAAAAAATAATTTATTAAATAAAGAAAAAATAAAAGAAATAAAAAATAAATTATCTGAAATAAATAATGAAAAAAATATAAAAATATTATCTAAAAAATTTAATGTTGGAGAACCTACAATAAAAGATATAATAAATGAACTTATTAAACCAGGAAGAGATCCAAGAGAAGATATGCCAAAACCAATATTAAGATCAGATGTATTAAAATTTGAAGATTTAAAAGATGGAATGATATTAACAGGTACAGTCAGAAATGTTACGGATTTCGGAGCTTTTGTGGATGTAGGAGTAAAGCATGATGGACTTGTTCATATATCAGAAATGAGTGAGAGATTTATCAAAAATCCATCAGAGGTTGTGTCTATAGGTGACATAATTAAGGTTCAAGTAATTGGAATAGATAAAGAAAAACAAAAAGTAAAATTATCAATGAAAATAAAAAATTAATTAATTTATAAAAATATTATAAAAATAAATAATAAAAAATAATTTAAAATAAAAATAGAAAATAAATTAAATAATAATTAAATTAAAAATAAATAAAAAAATAATTAAATAAAATAAATTAAAAAATAAAAAATTGTTTATGTAATTATAAACAATTTTTTATTAATTATTTTTTATTTATATTTTTCTTGTATTTTTAAAACATCATCATAATTATTATTTAAAATATCTAAAAATACTTCTGCTATTTTTGGATCAAATTGAGTTCCAGAACATCTTTTAAATTCATCAATTACCACATCTAAAGGCAATGCATTTCTGTATGTTCTTTTTGAAGTCATTGCATCGAAAGTATCAGCAACTGCTGCTATTCTGGCAATAAAAGGTATATCCTCGCCAGCTAATTGTGATGGATAGCCTTTGCCATCATATCTTTCATGATGATATTTTACAATTGGAATAATATCTTTAAATATGTCTGCATCTCCTAGCATATGAGCTCCAATTGTAGGATGATTTTTTATTTGCGAATATTCATCATCATTTAATTTTGAATCTTTTAATAAAATACTATCAGGTATACCAATTTTTCCAATGTCGTGGAATAAACCACCGAATTTTTAAAATATGTAAAGTATGTTCATCTAAGCCAAGTTTTTTTCCAATTAATACGGAAAATTCAGAAACTCTGTCAGAGTGACCACGTGTATAAGGGTCTTTAGCTTCAACTGTGTAACGTAAAATTCCAATGGTATCTAAATATGCCTTTTCAAGCTCATCCTTTTTATCTTTTAATTCATTATTAATTTTCTTAATAGTATTCATTTGCTCAATAGATTTTATACCAGATTCAATTAATAATAATAATTGGTCAAATTTATCGCTCTTCTCACAGTATCCTTGAATATCTAATCTTTTAATGGTTTCTAATGGAGGAGCTAAGTCTTTATGACCTGTTAACAAAAGAATATATAAATCCTTATTAAATTTTCTGATTTCTTCAACTACTTCATCTCCATGAATAGGATCCATCATGAAGTCTAAAATCATTAAATCATAGTGATTATTTCGAACAAGTTCAATTGCTTCTAATGGATTTGTAACGCCAGTAAAATCATAACCAGAACGTTTTAAAAAAATAGATAAAGAGTCAACGATTCCCTGCTCATCGTCAACGACAATGACTTTGTAACCATTTGACTCTTGTACTGCCATGTTTTTTCTCATAGTATGTGTATCCTTTCTGAGAATTATTATGATTTTAGAAAATACTATTCTATATCCACATTATAATAATAAAAGTCGAAAAAAGCAAGAAAATAAATTAAGTTTTTAATTTAAATTTTCCTGCTTTTAACCTATAAATAAAATAGTATTCAAAGATAAATCCTATGGTAAAGGAATTATTACATTAAATGTGGTTCCTTTTCCAATTTCTGATTGAAATGTTATATCACCATTAAAATGTCCTTTTATTGTTGAGTATGACATAAACATACCAAGACCGGTTCCATTTTTACCTTTAGTTGTAATCATAGATTTAAATAATTTATCTTGAACGTCCTGAGGCATACCACATCCAGTATCTGCTACAGATATAATAATATTATTATTTTCTATTTTTGCTGATAATGATATTGTTTGACCTTTAGTTGTTTCATAAGATTGTATAGCATTTGTTATTAAATTATTTACAACTTGAACAAGGCTATTTACATCTCCGTGCAATTTTGTTGTAGAAGGTACGTCAATGTTTGTTATAAGAGTTAAAGAAGCATTGCTTATTTCATGTTTCATTAAAATATTAACTCTTTTAAATAATTCATCAATCGTGAAAATATCTGATTCGTTTTCTGATAGAGCAACAGCTTGACCTTTAACGGCTGTAATAATATCTGACATATAAGATGTATAAGAATGTATCTTAGATATCCATTCTTTCATGTCATTTGCTATTGCGTGATGATCTTCAACTGTTACTTCTGGATCTCCGATAGATAATTCATATTCTTTTATTAAATCTGTTAACCCTTCTGCAGCACCAGAAATTGACATTATTGGTGTTTTCAAGTTGTGTGATATTCCACCAATTAATTGACCTAGAGATGCTAGACGTTCTTTTTCCATTAACATGTCTTGATTGTTTCTTATAGTTTCTAAGTCTTTTTTGTGTTGTGTAATGTCTTTAAATAGCATAAGAATTCCTAAATATGCATCTTGTTCATATATTGTATTTATTTCAATAGTAAAATATTTATCTAAATTTTTTACATGATGCTCAAAAGAAACTGCTTTGTTGGAATCTCTTACTTTTTGTAATGACGATTGTAATTTTTTTATATTAATATTATATCGTTTGTGTGATTTAAAAAACTCTATTATATTTTTTTCACGAATATCAGTATCTTTTAAATGTAATGTTTTTAAAAATGTAGAATTAAAATCTGTAACACAAAAATCTTCATTTAATACAACGAAACTATCAGACATTTTATTTACGATAGTTCGTAAAGCTATAGGAGCTACACCTAAAAATTTAAATTTAAATATTGCTAATGCAAAAAATGCTAATGCAATCATGAAAGTAATTGGTGTTGTATAAATTGTCATAGGTATAATATTAAGAGTACCTAATAAATTTGTGATAACAGGAATACTAATTCCTAAAACAATAAATAAAGATTGTTTTGAGAAAAATCCAGAATTTCTGCTTGTAGCTTTTAATAAATAAAAAATTCCAATAAATAATAATAAATATGAATAAATATCATGAATTATTTTATATTTTCCATAAATACAGTCATTAATATTTATAGAATAAGATTGGTAAAAAAGATGATGATAATTATTTGTCCAAAGTATAATTAATGATAATATTGGAATTATTGTTAAAAGTAAATATTTTTTTGAAAATTTAATTTTAGTTTTTAATAATATTTTTCCTGTTAATAATATTCCTACTGGTAAAAAGCATGTTCCAATATAAACAAAATAATCAAAATAAACTGGTTGTATATTTAATGGAGTTGATAGCAAAATTTGTGCTATCAACCCTGTTAAACAGATTAATGTGCAAAATAAACTTAAAGAAAATGCTTTTTGAAGTTGATTTTTATTTGTATTTTTGAATATTAAAAATAGCAAAAATACATTAACGAATGCAGCAATAATTAGTATAATTAATGTTATATTAAGACTAGTCATTTTTTCCTCCATTAAAATATCTTATGTTTATAAAATAATTAATATATTTTTTAATATAATTATTATCAATCATTGGCCAATTAAAGTCAATAATGTTTAAATATTTTTTAGAAAAGTCTGAAACAGGAATAACATTTGAAATTAGATTTAAAGATTTATTATCATCTAAATCAGTGATAATTCCAGATATATTATCTGATAGACTATTATTATTTAAAAATGTATTAATACTATTTTTAAATTCTTCATCAGATACAGGCTTTATATTTATTCCAATTGAATTTAATATTTCCAAAAGTTTTTTGCAAGTTATTGTATTATCATCAAATAAATGGAATACAGTAAACTCTGGATTTGAATCTGCAATTTTTATTATTGCTTGAGCACAGGTATCTACTGGGGTAAATTCAACAGAATGCTCTAATAATTTTTCTGGAATTACTTGCATTGCTAATAATGATTTTAACCTGTTTACAAAAGCATTTTCGCTTACATTTATTTGGAATACTCCGTCAGAATATCTATTTGTAATATTTCCAATTCTCAATATGCAAGCATCTAAGCCACTTTGAATTTTTTCCAAAATTAATTTTTCTGCTTCAAATTTAGTGTGAATATATACATTACTAAAATCTTGACCAATATAAAAGTTTGTTTCATCAAATTTTTGAATTTCTTTTGTTTCGTCAAAACTATTTCCTGAAACACTTAATGTAGAAATATAATATAATTTTTTATTATATTTATGGGCAAAATTTATAATATTATTAGTTCCATTAACATTTATATCATAAAAATGTTGGTAGCTACCGAAGTGCTTTACTAAAGCGGCAGAATCAATAATTGTAGTTATATTTTGAGCTAAATATTGTAGTTCACTTTCAGACAATGTAAATTTCGCATTTGTTATATCTCCAGTAATTACAATAATTCTCTTATCAAAATAATCATCATATTTTTTTCCAAAATAAAAGTTTAAAGTATCTTTTAGCCTTTCTTTTGGAGAGGTTAATGATTTTTCTCTAATTAAACAATAAGCAACTCCGGTGTGAGTTTTCAAAAATTCATCTAAAATATGTGCGCCTAAAAATCCTGTTGCTCCAATAAGTAATATATTTCCAATATTTGATTTTAATTTATTTATTTTATTAATATCTTTTATATTATTTTTTTCTAATAAATTAGATATATTAGTATAATCATAATTTGATATATCAACTGAATTATTTGTATCATTGTTTTTTTCTGATAATTGTTTAATTGTTGGATATGTAAATATATCTGAGTACGAAATATTTAATCCTAATTTAACAGCTTCAAGTTGGAATTTTATTGCTAAAAGTGAATCACCGCCAATTTCAAAGAAATTATCATTTATTCCGATTTTTTTAATTCCTAATAATTTAGACCAAATAAATGCTAAATTCTTTTCAAAATCATTTCGTGGGGCAATATATTTTGGCCTTGAAACGATGAACGAAGTTGGTAAATTTGCTTTATCAATTTTTCCGTTAACGGTTAAAGGAAATTCATCAATTTGCATTAAAAATGTTGGAATCATATAATCAGCTAATTTATTTTTTAAAAATGCAAACAAATCTGTTTTTGGGACTTCTTTATTACTTGTATAATAAGCTACAATATATTTCTTTGAATTTTTAGTATAAATTGTAGTGAAAGATTTATTTATAGTTGGATATTTCATTATCATAGAATTAATTTCGCTTAATTCTATTCTGTGTCCAGATATTTTTACTTGTGAATCATTTCTTCCTATAAATTTTATTTTTCCATCTGGTAACCACAAAGCAAGGTCACCAGTTTTATACATTCTATCGCTACTTGTATCATATATATTTTGTAGATAATTTTTTCTATTTTCTTTGTCGTTATTAATATAGCCTAAACCAATTCCAGCACCAGTTATATATAATTCTCCAGGAATTCCAATTGGTTGTAATTGTTTATCTACATTAACAATATAAGCATTATTATTAGATAAAGGATGACCTATCGAAACAATATCATCATTAGAATTATCTAATTCATATTTTAATGCGGTACTACAAATAGTAGTTTCTGTAGGGCCATATCCATTTACAATTTGTAATTCTTTATTTAAATTAAAATAATTATTTAATGTAGATTTTTTTATAGGCTCAACGCCAACTAATAATTTATTTATATAAATATTTTCACTGTCTTTTAAAATATTATATACATCATCAAGAATATTTGGTGGAATATATAATCCAGTAATTCTATATTTAATAATATTATTACAATATTTTATTATATCTCTAATTATTTCTTCAGAATAAAGGAATAATTTACAACCATTTAATATTGGTAAAAATAATTCCCAAATGCTTACATCAAAAGATATATTTGTTGCTGCAAGAAATGTATCATTATTATTTAATTTATTATTAAATAAATAATTAAAATTATAAATAAAATTAATTAAATTTTTATTACTAATAATAACTCCTTTAGGTTTTCCTGTAGAGCCAGATGTATAAATAATATATGCAGGATCAGTAGGAGAATATTTTATATTTAAATCTTCTGAATAATCAGCTATATCTTTGTAATTATCTAATATTTCTTTTTTCTTAGTAAATTCAATTTTATTTGCTAAGTTTGTATTAGAAATTAGCAAGCTAGCATCACTATTTAATAGCATATAAGATAGCCTATCTTCTGGGTATCCAACATACATTGGCATATATATACAATTTGCTTTTAAAATAGCCCATATACTTATTAAAAGCTCAATTGAACGATTTAAACAAACGCCAACTACTTCATGAGGTTTCAAACCTTGAGAAATTAATCTATTTGCTAATGCAGTAGATTTTTTATCGAGTTCGTTATAAGTTATACTATCATTATCAGTTTCAATTGCTATTTTATTCCCATTTGTTTTAACAATATTTTTAAATAATGAAACAAGAGTTGAATTTTCAGGAAAATCTAATTTATTATTATTGAAATTATTTAATATATATTTTTCTTCTGAATTATCAAGCATATTTATATTTTTAATTAATATATTTTTATTATTTAAAAAGTTATTTAAAATATTAATATAATGATTAAATAATCGTTCAATAGAATTGTGATTAAATAAATCTGTGCGATATTCAATATTAAAATATTTTTCAGTTGGATTAATTTCAAAACTTAAATTAAATTTAGCAATATTTAAATTAGCCGGAATTAATTTTGCTTCTGTTCCATTAATTATGAATTTATTGCTAGCAGTATTTTGGTATGTAAACATTGTATTAAATAATTGTGTATTATTTGGAATATTTAATTTTTTTATTAATAAATCATATGGATAAAATCCATTATCTATATCGGATAAAATTTGATCTTTTATATTATTTAAAAATTCCACAAAAGAAATATTTGAATCTATTTTTGCATCAACACATAAATTATTTACAAACATTCCGATAATATTATTTGTTTCTGAAATATTTCTGTTTGCAAATGGCGTTCCTACAATTATCTCATTTTGACCTGTATATTTATATAATAAAATAAAATATGCAGAAATAAAAATCATATAAGGAGAAACTTGTAATTCATTTGCCAATATGTTTATTTTTTTAATTAATTCATTATCTAAATTTTTAATTAATCTATTTCCAACAAAAGATGGTGTTGTTGGGTTAGGATAGTCGTATGGTAAATTTAAAGAAGGAATTTCTGAGTCTTTAAATTTATTTATCCAATAATTTTCTATATTTTTAATTTTATCTGATGATATTAATGAATTTTCCCATATTGAATAATCTTTGTAATCTATAGATAGTGGGCTAATAGTATCATCATTATATAATTTACAAAATTCATCAATTAATATATGCAAAGAAGTTCCGTCCATAACAATATGATGAGAATCAAAAAGTAATAGAGTTTTTTCATTATCTAAATAACATAACTGAACTCTTAATAAAGGTGATTTTTCTAAATCAAAAGGTTTTGAAAAAGTATTTATAATATTATTAATATTCTTTTCGGTATTATTGTTTGTTTCAATATTGAAATTAACTTTATCTAAGATTTTTTGTTTTAATTCTCCATTATCTAATATAAAAATTGTTCTGAAGCTAGGTTGTTTTTGTATTATTTCTTCAAAACAGTTTTGGACTTTTTTAGCATCTAAAATACTATTAATAAGTAATGCTCCAGGGGTATTATATACTAAACTGTCTTCAGTAGACATTTTGCAAGCATAATATATTCTTTTCTGTGCTGAAGAGGTAGGATAAAGCTCCATTTCATCAACATGTTGGATTTTGTCAAAATTTGTAGAAGTAGTATTCTGTACTAAAGAATCAGATAAATCTTTTATAATTGGAGTTTCTAGAATATCTTTAACACTAATATTTAAATTAGAAGTTTCATTAATATATGTACAAATACTAATTGCAGATAATGAATCTCCACCTAATTCAAAGAAAGAATCTTCTATACTTATTTGTTTTATTCCCAACACTTTTCTGAACGCTTTGATTATAATATTGTCGATTTGATTTCTAGCCTTAATAATTTCTTTATCATGATAAACTTCATCAGGTATTGGCAAGCTATTAATGTCAACCTTGCCATTTATATTCATTGGAACCTTGTCTATTTCAATAAAATATTGAGGTATCATATAATAAGGCAGATCAACTTGAAGAGATTTTTTTATGCTATCTATATTAATATTTGCAGATTTAGTGTAATAAGCGCATAAAATATCTCTATTATTTTTATTTACCTTTTTAGCGACAATACATGTTTTAATATTTTCATTTTTTAATATTAGTTCTTCTATTTCTCCAAGCTCTACTCTGAATCCACGCAATTTAACTTGCTTGTCCATTCTGCCTAGATATTCTAAGTTTCCATCTTTGTGCAAGATTGCTAAATCTCCAGAGTGGTAAAGTGTTTCGCCATAGTATGAATTTGGAATCAATTTTTGAGCATTTAAATCTTCTCTGTTTAAATATCCTTTAAATACACCTTGCCCTAATACGCACATTTCGCCTGGTACACCGTAAGGTAGCATGTGTAAATTTTTATCTAATATTAAAACTTCCAAAGTAGGGATTGGTTTTCCAATATTAGAAACATTAGATTTTAAGTCTTTTTCAGTTAATTCTTTAAATGTAACGTGTACGGTTGTCTCTGTAATTCCATACATATTTATTAATTTTGTAGTAGGATATTTTATTATCCATTTTTGGATTAATTTTGGCTTTAATGCTTCTCCACCGAAAATAATATATCTAATTGATAAATTGTTATCGGCTCTTTCTGATTCAGTTGCTAATAAATTATAGAAATACGTTGGTGTTTGATTTAAAACAGTAACATGCTCTTTACGTAATAAATCTAAAAATAGATTTGCATCTTTTGCTACTTTATCAGGCACTAGTACAAGCCTTCCGCCAAATAATAATGCACCATACATTTCCCATACAGAGAAGTCAAATGCTACAGAATGGAACATTGTCCATACATCATTTTCTCCAAAATCGTATAATGGAGAGTCGTTTTTAAATAATCGCACAACATTTCTATGGCATAGCATTGCGCCTTTAGGCTTACCAGTAGAACCTGAGGTATAAATTATATAAATTAAATCCTCTGGAGAAATTGATATTCCTAAATTAGTAGAATCTAGTGAATAAATATTTGTTTTATTTAAATCAATACATAATTTAGGAATGGTAGTAATAATAGCATCTACCATAGAGTCTACAGTTAAAAGGAATTTAGCACCACTATCAGACAACATATATTCTACTCTTTCTTGAGGGTATGATATGTTGATGGGTAAGTATGTACAGCCAGCTTTTATTATTGCTAAAATTCCAACTATCATTTCAAAGCTCTTATCAACTCTTATACCAATAACATTGCCTTTTTTTACCCCATTATTTAATAAATAACGGGCAAGCTGATTAGCTTTTTTATTTAAGTCTCCATAGGTTAGACTCTCGTCATTAAATGAAACTGCTATATTATTAGGTGTTACATTTGCTTGTTCTTCAAATAAATCTACTATTGTTTTATTTTTTGGAAAGCCAATATTAGGTTTATTTATTTTATATAATAATTCGTTTTTCTCATCTTCTGTTACAATCTCTATATCTTTAACAGGAATAGCTTCATTAGCTAAAATTTGCTCAATCATAAATAATATACGATTATGAGTATCTACAATATCTCTATCACAATATTTAGGCACGCTATAGTCATATAAAATATTTAAACTACCACTATTGCTGTAATCAACTATATGAATTTGTAAATCATCAGCAACAGTGCCATTAAATGTCCAATGAGTAGCACAATCCATATATTCGTTTACAGTTCTAGTAATTTGGTAAGATAGTATTACACTATATAAATTTGGTAAAGAAGAGTCTTTTTGCCTCAAATCTTCCAATAATTTTTGATAAGGATAGCGTTGATGTCTAAGCATTGATAGTGAATCTTTAGAAATTTTTTGAGTAAATTCATAGAAGCTAGAATTGTTTTCTATATTAATAAGAAATGGTACAGTACTAACAAACATACCATTAGTATTTTTGTCAGAGAAACTAGTTCTATTTAAAATGGGAGTACCAATTACCAAGTTATCTAAATTAGAAACTCGGCTAAGGTATATTGAAAAAATCGACATAAAAAAATTGTATACAGAAATTTTGTAAGTTTTACAAAATTTATTTATTTGGTCCATAATATTTTTAGGAATATTGAATTCTTTCCTATTTGCAGAACAGCTAACTTTTGATACTTTTCTATAAGAAGTGCTTGGAATAGTTGCTAATTCTGGAACTGTAGTAAATAAATTGTTCCAATATTCTTGGTCTTTAATAAAAGAATCGCTTTTCATGTATTGCAATTCTTTATCAATATAATCTTTATAAGAATATGTATTTTCTGGAATTTCTATATCGTGAATTAATTTATAATATGTATCAACAATTTGCTTACATATTAGACCGAAAGTCCAAGAGTCAGCCAATAAATGATGCATTTTTACAATAACACCACCATGGCTATTAGGAAATCTAAATATTTTTATTTCAAATAATTGATTATCTGAAATAGAAAGAATTTGCTTTGCAAAATTATCTTCATAAGAAGTTAATTCGTCTTCATTTGCAATGTCAACAATATCAGCAGTATAGTTTAAATCATTTACAAAATACTGTTTTACTGTGTTTTCTGTGGTTGATATTTTTATCTTAAAGTTATCATGTGTGTTAATTAAAATATTTACAGAGTGTACAAGTTTTTGAAAGTCTAATTTTTCTTTGATATAAACTGTACCACAAATATTATTAATAGGGTTTCCATTATAATATTGCTCTGTAATCCAAATATTTTTTTGAGGGTTTGTTAAATCGTACAATACTTTGTTCATATAATCACCTTAATTTTTTAATATTCCTTATTTGTATCACTTTTTCATTATAGCATAAAAACAGTCGAAATATCAATAGTTTTGGAAAAACATGGTAAAAACAAAATGAATAAGTATTAATTTACTGATAAATAAAAAATATAATTGAATAGATATGGAAAAATAGGGAAAAACATAAACAAGGTGAGGTTATATGAGAAAATACGAAAATAAAAGAACAAAGAAAAAATTAGGGATAATAAAGTCGTTAGAAATAATTGTTTTAATTATATTAATAATATCATTTGCAGTATTAGCATATTGTGTATATGTTTCATTTAAATTTGATAAATCTACAGAGAATTCTAGTTATAAGGCAACAGAACTTTCAACTCAAGTGGGAGCTAACAATGCTCTAAAGGAAAATACAGATATTTCTAATACAATTGAAAAAGTAAATAGTGCTGTTGTTGGAGTTGCTAAACTTAGAAATATAGGTAGCACGATTTTTTTGAGTGATGGAGTAGAATCTTTGGGATTAGGTACGGGTTTTATCGTTTCTGATGACGGATATATATTAACAAATGAACACGTATCAGGCAGTAAATATTCCTCTTGTTATGTCACACTAGAAGATGGAAAAACATATACAGGGAGTGTAGTTTGGTCGGATAATGCTATAGATATTAGTATAGTAAAAATTTCTGCAAATAATTTACATTTTTTGGGATTAGGTGATTCTAATAATTTAAAAATAGCTCAGAGTGTTTATGCTATAGGTAATCCTATAGGTTCAGAGTTTCAAAGGACTGTAACGGCAGGGATAATAAGCGGATTAAATAGAACTATAAAATTAGAGGAGAATAACAACACTTCTTATATGGAAGATTTAATTCAGACTGATGCAACTATAAATCCTGGAAATAGCGGGGGACCGCTGATTAATATAGATGGAGAAGTGATAGGAATAAATACTGTAAAAATTACATCTGCAGAGGGAATTGGATTTGCCTCTCCAATAAATATAGTAAAGCCGATTTTAAATAAATTAATAAATGGAGAAGATTTTAATCAAGCTACTTTAGGTGTATTTGCTTATGACAAAAATATAATTCCATATATTAATCAAGATTTAGGAATATCACAAAATTTTGATAGTGGAATATATGTGGCAAAAGTAATAAAGAATTCACCAGCATATAAAGAGGGAATAAAAGAGGGAGATATTATATTACAAATAGATGATGTGAAACTGGAAAAAATGGCTGAATTGAGAGAATATATATATTCTAAGAAACCTGGAGATGAGGTGAGAATTATATATTTAAAAAATAATAAAAAAACAGAAACAAAATTAAAATTAGCAAAAAAATAATAGAAAACTAAAAGGTATTAATTATTTTGATTGAAATTTTAATTTTGAAAATAGTAAATTTAATTTTTTATATTAAGCGTGCGATGGTACTTTTAAATCACTCAAGCTGAGACTGTGTAGAAGAGCATTTCTGCTTCTATCCAGTAACGGATTATTAAATTTTCAATGTGCTATTCACAATTAGTTTTTACTAGTTATTTATTAACTACTAACAATTATTTTAGCATTACCTATTGCGTATGTCGATAGTTTGTGATAAAATATTTTCAACAAATAACAATGAGCGATGATGAGGGCATTTGGAAAGATTTGAATTACGCTTAAAAAATCAATTTTTTATAAATAAGTTTACTAAATACAAATTTATGGCATATCAAGATTTAAGATTTAATCAAAATCATAAAAATTATGAATTTTATAATAGATATGATAAAATCAAACTAGGAGTTCAATTATGTGACTTTTTAAATACTGATTTTTCAGATTTAGCTAGTATCAAGGAATTTATCAACACATATGGTATTACAACAATAGCTCATCTATTTGATATGAAAATTTATCAGTATTATTCCGAAAAAGAATACAACGAAATGGTTGATGATGTTATAAATAATTTAAAAAACAAATTAGAACTGTATAAAAATGCTTTCATTTCTGATATTACATATATATATAATTTAAATGACTTAGAAGAATTGAATGACTTAACTCCTATACAGAGATTACATATATTAAGAGATAGTAAAAAGGAATCTGAAATAAGAAAATTATATGATTCAAATAATTTGAAATTAACTTTAAATAATTTTGGAGATTTTACAGAGTTTTCTGTAACAAGAGAAGATAATGCGCAAGAAATTGCAAAAAACGTTAATGCAGATTATTTAAATTCATATTGTTTTGAGAGCATTGATATAATACAAACATTTATAATTGAATTATTTGAAATGACTGAAATAGAAAGTACTGCAATTAAAAAATGTAAGAATTGCGGAAGATTCTTTGTTCCCGATAATAGAGTTGATGAATTATATTGCAATAATATTTATGAAAACAATAAAACTTGTAAAGAAGTTGGAACATTTAGAACAAAACAAAAGTTAATGCAAGAAAATGATGATTTAAGAATTTATAGGAATGTTTATCAGAAATTACTATTAAGGACAAGAAGAAATCCTGATAATACCCAATATGAAAATGATTTTAATGAATTCAAAAATAAAAATATTCAATTAAGAGAAAAAGTTGAAAAAGGAAAATTAACTCAAACTGAATATATGGAATGGCTAAATAAGCAGTAATAAATTTTTTTAAATTTAGATTTAATATAATAGATAAGAATAATATAAAAATAGATTGGAGAAATGAGTATGGAAGAGAAAATCATTATAAGAAAGCCTGAAACAGTTGATTTTCAAGGCGTTCATAAACTAATGATGCAAGTACATAAATTACATATAAATGAGAGAAATGATATATATAAAGATGTTGATCCCATAAATTTTGATGAATTTAAAAATGAATTATCAAATAGCAATAATATATATTTAATTGCTGAATTTAAAAATGAAATTGTAGGGATTTGTTTTTCTCAAATAAAGGAAATATCAAATAATAAAATTATGAAAGACAGAAAAATTTTACATATTGAAAATATTTGCGTTGACAAAAATTATCAAAAAAAAGGAATTGGTAAAAAATTATATGAGCAAATTGTACAATTAGCCAAGGAAAGAAATATTGATAATATAGAACTATTGGTGTGGGGATTTAATGAAAATGCTATAAATTTTTATAAAAATTTAGGCATGAATATTAAAAATATAAGATTTGAGCAAAAAATTAACTAATTATGTTGACAAAATAAGTTAAACCTTGACAAAATTAATATTAAATTTAATTCTGAATGGATTGACAAGACTACTCCTTATGGATTATTTGAAACATTCCAAATGATTAATATTTCACAGGCAATGCAAAGAGATGACTTTAGAAAAAGAATGGAAAGTCAAAGCCAGAGAGCAATTAAAATTATATAGGGAAAACAAGATTTCTAAAAATGAATTTTGTGATTGGATAGAGAAAAATAAATAATTATGCAAGTAGTGAAAATAACTAAACTTTTAATAGGAAAATGTGGTATACTTAAGTCATTACAATAAAAGAGCTAGGAGGGAATATCTTATGAGAGCGCCATATCAAATTTTAACAATCCTATATAAAAGAGAAAATAATAGAATCCTATATGGTATATTTTATAGAAATTCACACCCTATATGGCAATTTATATCAGGAGGGGGAGAAAATAATGAGAAGCCTCTTGAAACGGTGATTAGGGAAATAAAGGAAGAAACATCATTAATTGTCGAAAAAATAAAAATAGAACAATTAGATTCTAAAACTACTATTCCAGTATTAAATATAACGGGAGAATATACTTGGGGGCCAAATGTATATGTTGTACCAGAATACTCATACGCTATAGAAATAAAAGACGAGGATGATAATATCCAACTTTCAAATGAGCACAAAGAATACAAATGGGTAGAATATGATGAAGCATTAAAAAAACTAAAGTATGATAGTAATAAGACAGCTTTATGGGAATTAAATGAAAAACTTAATAAAAGAACTAAAGCATGTAATTAATCATAATAAAAAGGAGAATTGATAAAAAAATTAAAAGGTATTTTATTGTTGATGAGTATTTTGGCTCAAGAGTTTACGATTCAAAAAATAAAACAGAAGAATATTATGATATAAAGGAAACAGAGGAAATTAAAAGGAAATTACTAGGAAATTTTATTGAGATAAATCACAAAAAGGAAAATGAACTAAGTTCTCCATTAATTGCATAATCTATAAGCCTATCTAATCTACTTTTAAATTTCCATAGTTTTGTTGTTGCCATATAAAGTTCCTTTCTTTTGAGGGGAAAAATAAACTTGCTCTAAACTTAAAACAAAATCTTGTATCTGATGTAGCAATGGAGTAAACTTGTCTTCTCTCATATAACCCTGATATCTGTTATAAGTTCTTGCCATTTGATTTAAGTTATTTGCCATACCTCTCAATTGAGCAAGTATTTCATAAAATCTTTCATCTGGTTGTTCTTTTAACTTATAATCTAAAATTATTTTTATAAAAAATTCTGATTTATTTAATCCAGACTTTTTTACCTTTTCATCCAAAATTCTTTTTTCATCTTCATTTAAAAATATATTAATTTTTATATTTCTAGCTCTCATTTTTTTATCTCACTTTCTATTTTTTTCTTTGGGTTTGGGATTCTTCCCATTCTTATGTGTATTTGTAGCGTGAGTACAAATACGTTGCTTGCATATTCAAGAAATCTACAAAGTACCCACCTCAAAATACCAAGATGTTTAAAGAAAAAGTATACTTCTTTACCACCTAAAAAGAAAATTTCTTTTTCTTCTATTGATTGCATATAAAAAATCTAAATTATCATAATGCCTTTGTTCATAATTTTGAAAACTATACTTGCTTTTTCCTTTATAGTTATAATTATTATTGTTATAGTTAGGTCGTAAATTTTCCGTGTCATGACTCGTAGAATTTACGGCTCTTGAATCGTAATTTTTACGAATCACTTTTATAAGATTTTTATCATGCTCTATTTTTCCTACATAAATCAAATTAGGTTTAGTAGAGCCCTGTTTTTTCTCATGTATTAGCTTACATTCTTTTAATTGTTTAAATGATTTGGTAACAGTTTTATCTGATAAATTCAATAATTCTTGAACTTCTTTTCTAGTAAATATTAAGAATACATTGCTTTCTTCATCAATACAATTATTTTTAGCTGACAAAGTTAACCTGTTTAATAAAAAACCATAAAGAATTTTACTATCTGAACTTAATTTATCCTTATAATTTTTATTAAAAAATAATTCCATGGGTATCTGATAATATAAATGTTCAAAGCATTCATTAGCTTTATATGGTATAAATTTCATAAGCAAGTTCTCCTTTCTTTGCAATATGAAGAACTTTGAAAAATATTGGTATACAACTAAAAATTCTTTTGTTGAAATATTGTTGAAATTTTTTTGAACTTGAAAATATTTTTGTTGAAATTTTTTGTTGAAGAAAATGAGCATATTTTTTAGAATTTTTTAGAACGCAAAAAAATTATGCTATTCTCAAATTTCTTTGAAAAATAGCATAATTCATAACTTTTGAATTTTTATAAATTCTCTTAAATTCCCTTGAAAAAGGGTAAAATATGGTCGAGGTGAGTTAGATTACAAACCTCTAAATTTCTTTATATTTCAATAGTTTTATAGTTTTAAACTTAATTCCAGAAATATATTCCAGAGAATTTTTAGTAAATAATTCCAATAAATTCTCTAAAATTCTTTCTGTTTTTCTTTAGTATTTTCAGTAGTTTAAAGGCTCTAATTTTCAATAGCAAAAATATCTTTATTCATCAAATAATTTTCTATATTTTTACCTTCTGAAATCTCAAATTCTTTATCAACATCAACATAGTATTTCATAGTGATTGAAATATCTTTATGACCTAGTATTTTTTTAAGCACTGCTGGTGCAATTTTAGCTTCTGCACATCTTGTTGCAAATGTTCCTCTTAGCATGTGAGTATGGGCATCTGTATTCTTTATAATTTTACCTTTTTTATTTTCTTCTTCATAAACACCAATATTTAATTTAATAGCTAATCTTTTTAATGTACTATTAATTGTATTTGGTGCATATAAAGTTTTATTTTTACTACAAAATAATAAATGTTGTTTATTTTCAATTCTTGTTTTATATGCATTTTCTAATATTTGCTTGCTAGTATTATTTAAATATATTGTTCTTACACCATTAGAAGTTTTAGTTGTATCTCCAATAATATATTTACCATTTTTATCTTTAGTTAAAGTTTTTCTTATTGTAATTGCTCCGTTTTCTAAATCAATATCTTTTTCATAATCTAATGCTAAAGCTTCTCCTATTCTCATACCTGTACTTAATAATAGTAAAAATAAATATTTATATCTACATTCTTCATAATCTACAGAATTAAGATAATTTACAAATATTCTTTGTTCATCTAGTGTTAAAGCAATTCTTTCTTTTGAAACATAACTGCTTTTAGGTTTTTCAACTTTATTGTATCCTTCCATAAAATTATCTTCAATTATATTTTCATATTTTGCTTTTCCAAAAGCCATACATATTAATTCATAAGTTTGTTTTATTGTGCTTGCTGAATATTCTCTTAAGCTTTCAAGATAATTGATTATATCTGTTCTTGTAACTTTTGATATTGGTTTATTCACAAATTTTTCTAAGGATAACTTTTTTAAACTATCTGTTTTTCTTTTATAAGTTGAATCTTTTATTTTTCCTAATTTATGATCTTCATTTAGAATTTCAATAATCAAGTCATACATTGTTTTATTACTTTTAGTTATAACTCTTATTCCTCCATTTTGCTCAATTTCTACTTTTGCAGCAAGAGCTTTACTTATTGCTTCATCTTTTGTTTTTCCAGAAAAGCTTTTTTTAGTTTCTTTTCCTGTAGTTGTATCTCTAATTGTTGTTAAAGTTGCTTTTCTATTAATTGAAAAATATAGATTTTCACATTCAATATTGTTTTCAAATATTTTTTCTTTTTCAAACTTACTTATTTTTCCGTATTTGCAAATTTTATAATGTTCACATTGTTGACAGACTTCTAAAGCTGTCATATTTTTAAATTGTTGTATCTTATTAGTTTTTATTTTCTTATTTAAATAAACACCATAAGAAATTCCACTTATTACATTCATATTTTCCTTCCTTTCTCAAAAAAACAAAAGAAAACCCTTGCTATTTAGCATTATAAGTTGTAAAATACTTACATACTATAACAAGGTTTTCTTTGTGTGTTAAATAGTATTTTTAAGATTTAAATGGGCATATTTAAATCTTTTTCTTTTTATCGAGTTTCATTAAAAACTCTTCTAGTGCTTACATATTCATTAAAAGCACTAACTGCAATTAAAAAAGACTTTCCAATTTTAATACACGGAAAATCTTCTCTATGAAATAATTCTAAACATTTTTTATCTCCTATGCCTAGTATTCTTCTAACATCTTCCGTTTTGTAGAATTTGATATCTTCTTCCATAGTGTTTTCCTCCTTTCGTTCATATTTTTATACATGATGTCCATGTGCTAGTACTGGAATTTTTATAGCAGGTATAAATCTAGGTACATCATTTGTAATTTTTGATTTTATGCTATCTATTAAAACTTTATTTCCTTTGCTATCATATTTATAAATACTACTATTTGATTGAGCAAAAGCTTCATCACTCATTTCATGATGAGTAGATAACATTTTATAATCTTCATTTAATTGTGCTTGCATAGCATAATATTCTTCTGTATCAGTTGATTTCTTTCTTTTATATGTCTTTGAATATTCATTATTGTAATTCTTTGTATTTTCAATTGATAAAATATGTCTATATTCTTTTTCTTCAGCTAATCTTGGATCTTTTTTTATTACCTTATTTATTGCTTGTTTTGATACTTTGAATATTTCTGCTATTTCGACTTGAGATAAATGTTCTTCAAAATATAATCTTTTAATTTCTTCTTTGTTGGTTGACTTTTTTACTTGTTCATTTTTTGACATAGTTCTCCTATTGCCTCCTTTCTTTTTTTCTTAAAGTACTTGATAACTTTTAATAAAAGTTATATAATCTTGTTGTAATGTTATTACATTACATTCAAGATTTAATTAACTTGTTATTATTTAAGTTAACCGAACTATTAACAGTATACTCTGTGAGGAAATAACTGTCAAGTAGTTTTGTGAAAATTTAAAAGAATTTTTTGAGGGTAGAAATATGATAAAAGAGAATAACTTTAATTTTAAAGGGTTTTGGGCTAAATACAATGATTATGAAATCATAAAAAGTAATAATGAATTTTATATTAGACCTGTTAAAAACTCTGAATATACAATTTATGATGTGTATGATGTAGATAAAGAAATATTAAAAGACTTTCTTCTTATAGGTAGAGAAACATTGAATTATACCAATAATAGAGATATTGAATGTAATCTAATGAGTACAGAAGCTAAATATCAAGAAATGGTATTAGAATTTGTAAAAAAATATGGTTTATTAGGCGATTTAACTTATAGTCCTCTTAATACTAAATTAATTTCAGCGGGAGAAGTTTATTTACAAGGATATTCAGAAATTACGAAGGTTTCAGCTAATAATTATATAAAACCTTTCTTTGTTGAAGATGAAAATATTATGAATATTGATTTTAATAATGGATTAAATGAGAATATTATAAAATATGTTTATGGTAATAATCCAACAGATGAATTACCAAACCTACAAGAAGATTTTAATTTAGTATTTTCTGAAAGATATACTGAAAAAATTGCTCGAATTTTATTTTATTCTAAATTACTATATAAGATTTTTGAATCAACTGAAAATAGTATTTCAGAAGAAAATGAAGATAAAAAAGCAATTTATCAAAAGTATGCTAGTGAATTCATACCAAATAATATAGCCTTTTCTTTTAGTTTTGATAATAATAAAGTTTCATTAGATTGGCAATTTAATTCTTTAAAACAAGCTATGGAAGTATTATTAGGTTTAAATGAAGCTAATGATAGAAAAGAATTAAAGATATGTAAACATTGTGGCAGACCTTTTATTGCTAAGAATCTAAAGGCTGAATATGATTCTATTAGTTGTAGGAATGTTGCTAATGTTTATAAGAATAGAGAAAAGAATAAATAACATCTGGAGGTTAGATAGATGACCGAGCAAGAAGTAATAGAAAAAATAGAATATATGCAAAAGTATCAAACAGAAACAGATCAAATTGAAGCAAAAACTGCTGAAATAGATTTTCCTAAAAAATGTTATGATACAATATCTGCATTTTCAAATAAATATGGTGGAATAATAATATTTGGAATAAATGAGAATAATAATTTTATAGAACAGGATGTATATGATGTTAATGATTTGCAAAAGAAAGTCACAGCATTATGTACTAATTGTATGGAACCTAAAGTTCGTCCAACATTTTTACCAATAAAATATAACAATAAGACATTATTAGCTGTAAAAATAGATGAAATTCCTCAAGTGCAAAAACCTTGTTACTATAAAGACCTCGGAATGCATAAAGGTTCCTATATTAGAATAGGAGATTCAGATGAACATATGACTGAATACGAAATTTATTGTTTAAATAGTTATAAAGATGGTGTTCAAGAAGATAAACGACCTATAAAGATTGCAACACTTGAAGATTTGGATAAAGAAAAAATTAATGCATTTTTAGAAAAGGCCAAAAAAGATAAGCCTAATTTTGCAAAATTTTCAGATGAGAAAATATTAAAATTATGTGGTGTTATTGATAATAGCACAGGTATAATCTATCCAACACTAGCTGGACTTATGTTATTTGGTGAATATCCTCAAGGTTTTCTTCCACAATTATTTATTGCATGTGTATTTGTTCCAGGTACAAAATGGGCTGAAACAGGAGAAGTTGGTCAGAGATTTAATGACAATCAAAGTATTGAAGGAACTCTTGATGAAATGTTAGATCAAGCTCTTGCTTTTATAAGACGAAATATTTCTACAAAAGTAATAATAGATGATAATGGGAAAAGAACTGATATTCCAGAATATCCTATGAAAGCATTAAGAGAAGCTATTGCAAATGCATTAGTTCATAGGGATTATAGTATAAGTAGAGAAAGTGCTTATATTTATATTAAGATTTTTACAGATAGAATTGAAATAATTAATCCTGGTGATTTATATGGTAATAATCGATTAGAAGCATTAGGTACTGATATTATGTTAGAAGTTAGAAATAAAAGTATTGTTAAATTACTTGAAATTAATAATAGTATTATTGAAAATCGACATACTGGAATTGCTACAATGATTGATGAAATGAAAAAAATGAATTTGCCAGAGCCGAAATTCGAATCATTAAGAGGAGATTTTAAAGTTACATTTTATAAATCTTGGACAGAAGTGGACAAAAATGAACAGAAAGTGTATGGACAGAAGTGGACAGAAGTGGATAGAGATGGACAGATATCAGATGATAGCATAGACTATAAAATTATATTGTTAATTAAACAAAATCCTTATATTACACAGGCTAAAATGAGCAAAGAACTTTCTTTAGGAAGAACAACAATAACAAATCATATCCGAAAATTAAAGGATAATAATTTAATTGAAAGAATTGGACCAGATAATGGTGGATATTGGAAAATAAAATAATTATAATTTTACTGAACTTTGGATAAAGTACCGCCGAAGTTTAGCCTAAATTGTCAAAAGTATCGCCGAAAATATTATATAATACTTGTACTTAAATCGTATGTATTATATAATTTAATTATTAAGAAAAATAGTAATTCTCTAACGAGAAAAATCACGATGAAAAAAGTATGTGCTTGCATTTTTCGTAAATTCGTATTACCGAAAAGGACAACAGGAAATTAGGGAAATAATAACAGAGTATGTAGAAAGACTAAAAGCAAATCCAGAAAATGAGAACATAATTATAGAAGTAATGTAAGTTGATTTTGATATAGAAAAAATTAAGAAATACAGAGATAAAAAGGGGACGTAAAATATGGTAAAAAATATGGTAAAACATTTTATATTGATAACAAGACATAGAATAAAAGTATTTAAATTATGTTGTAAAGCAGGTATACCATGGAGAGGATTTGTACATGATTTATCAAAATATAGTCCAATAGAATTTTTTGAATCTGCAAAATACTATAATGGGAATTATAGTCCAATTTCTGAATGTAAAAAAGTAAATGGATATTCTGAAGCTTGGTTACATCATAAAGGAAGAAATAAACATCATTATGAATATTGGTATGATGATAAAACAACAGATAAAACAATAATGATTCCTTATAAATATGCTGTTGAAATGATTTGTGATTCTTTATCTGCAAGTATGATCTATACAGGAAAAGGATGGAAAATTCAAAATCAAATTGAATATTGGGAAAAGAACAGAAAAACTGCACAAGTTAATCAGAAAACAGCTAATTTTTTAACAGATGTTTATAATGAAATGGCTGAAAATGGAGTATATGAGGTTTTGAATAAAAAAACATTGCAAAAGTTGTATAAAAAAAATTGCGAATAATAATATTTGCTTAAATATGATTTTTCACATTATTACAATTTTTATTAATGATTTAATCTAAATTTTTTTGTTTGGAGCAGATAACAACTGCTCCTTTTCCTATCTTACTCTCTTTTTCTTTTTACTTTTTAATTCTTTTTCCATTTCATTCTTTTCTTCAACCATTTGTTGATAAAGCTGTTCTTTTTTATAATTATCCATTCTTTCTTGAATTTGCTTACAATATTTCAAATCTTCTGTAAGTGAAAAAATCTCTCTAGAAATTTCAGCAATTCTATTTTCAATTTCTAATTTTTCATCTTTAGTTTTTAATCTTTTATGTTTTTTCCATAAATTTTCACGTTCACTTTTTAAAGGATTTAATTTCTCATATACCGATTTTTCAAAATTATTTAATTCTGCTTCAGTTTTAATATTATATTTAGTTAAAAAATCTGCTTGTTTTGAATATTCATGCATTTGTTTTATTTCTCTAATTAATTCTGGTGTATATTTCGTCATATTGTTTTTTAAAGCATTTTCTATACCTAACATGAATACTTTTTCATTAGATAAAAATAAAAAGCTATAAATGGATTTATTTGATAATAATTTGTTTTTCGAATTATTATAATAATTTAATCTAGCATTTATAGTTAAATATGCTTCTGGAAAATGCTTAAACAATGGTTGCTCTTCTAAAATTCTCTTTTTAATATTTTCTAAAGAGTAATCTGCTCCAAATTGTTTTAATATTCTTGTGTTTCTTTTATAAGGTTCTCGCCTAATAGAAAGTTCATCATTTCTAATTGTTATTTCATAATCCAAATCATTTAATATAGAAATAAATTCATCATAACTATTAGCATTTTCAATAGCATAGTCAATTGAATCTTTCATTAATTCTTTATATAAGTTATTTGTTGCATATTTTGAATAATCATATTTTTTAGGTAATACACTTAATCCATATTCTTTGCACAAATTATCTGATTCATATTGCATGTTATTATAGTCTTTATTTCTATTAGTGAATTTCTTCCCATCTTTAAATGAAACAGAATTTAGCACGAAATGATTATGAATATTATCTGTATTTGTATGTGTTGCAACTATTACTTGATATTTATCTCCCCATAGTTTTTCAGCAAGTTTTATACCAATTTCATGAGCTATTTCGGGTGTAACTTCGCCTGAAACAAAAGACTGATAGCCATGAAAACATTCAATGCCATCAGTCTTAAAAAATTGTTTTTTAGTATTCATCATTTCTTGATATGCTATATTGGGTAAGCAATTTATACCAGATACTAAATTCTTATTATTTGTTTTTTTATCATTTGAAACATAATCAATTAAACCTTTTAATCTACTACTAAATTTCCATAGACTTGTTGTTGCCATTAGTACCTCCAATCTTTTTAGGTAATACATAAACTTCATTTAAACCTAAAATAAATGCTTCTATTTCATCAAGCATTGTTTTATATTTACTTGTATTAATATATCCATAATTTTGATTATATATTTTAGCCATTTGCTTTAAATTTGTTGCCATACCTCTTAATTGATGTAAGAACTCATAAAATCTTTCATCTGGCTTTTCACTTAATTGATAATCTAAAATGATTTTTCGAAAAAATTCCGACTTATTTAATCCAGATTTTTTTGCTTTTTCATCAAAGATTTTCTTTTCACTTTCATTTAAAAATACATTAATTTTTATTGTTCTATCTCTCATATTTTCATCTCACTTTCTAATTTTAAATAGGGTTTGGGATTTATCCCATTCTTTAATTGTATTTGTGGCGTGAGTACAAATACGTTGCTTGCATTATACAGAAAATATATAGCTGTACTCACAACCAATTATTTACTTTTAAATTTATAGTTGCTGAAAATCATCTTTTTATTAACCCAAGATTTTGCAAATAAAAGTAATTTTCTCTTGCACCTAAAAAGAATATTTGTCTTTCTTCAAAGTTCCTTAATTGCATTTCTAATGACACGACTTCTTGCAATTGTTTGCATTCTTCAGTGTTCAATTCTACTAATTTTTCATCTTCTAAAAGTAATTGTAAATTTGTATATTTATCCATAATCTTATGCAATTTATCTGACAATTTCTTGTACTCAATATTATTCTTTTTAAGCTCAATTCTTGTTTGATCAATTAACTCATATAATTCAACTGAATCCATATCATATAATCTTGTTTCTTCCATTTTTATTACCTCTTTCTATACATAAATTATTTCTTTATAAACTATTTCTTCTGCTCTTGCCTGTGCATTATTCATAGCACAAACCCAATCTAAAGCATCTCTTCCTTTTTGATATTCATTAATATGTTCTTGCTTTGCAATTTGATTTGTAATTAATCTCACTCTTGATTTCGCTTCTTTATTTGTATCAACTAAATGCTCAAATAATTTGTTCTCCATTAACAATTGCTGATACAATCCTTTTTTATATTCTTTCAAATAATTCAATCTTAATTGTCCATATTTTCCTATTGTTTTATTTTTATATTTAGGATTTTCTTCAGGTAGTTTTACATCTGGTATTAAATATTCCCCTTCTTGATGATATGTTATTTTATTATTCACTTCATTTTTCATTTTCAGTTCCTCCATATTTATTTTTTACACAAAAAAAGACGTTAAGTTATAAAAGCTAACATCTCACATCTATTTTTCTATATTTTTATTAAATTGTTTTTTATACCATTCATTTAACTGTTTTCTGTTTTTAAAAATAATTATTTTTTCATTATTAACTTTAGATAATTTATCTATAATACTAATTCTTTTATTTTTCCATTTAAATAGAATCTTTATAAAATCAATATCCATTTTTTCTTTACAACCTGGAATTTCTTCTTTTTCTTTTCCATGATTTTTAATAAATCTCTTTAATACTCCGCAGAATCTTGCAAAAGATGAATAGTCAAGGAAGATTACTAAATCAGAAGCATTCATTCTTGCATCTAAGGTTGAACTATATGTTCCATCCATAATCCATCTTGTTGTATTGATTTTATCTAAAATAATACTGTCCCTTTCTTTTTTATCTCTTGGTTTCCAATCTTTCAAATAGTGTATTCCATCAATATTATAAACTGGAATATTCAGTAATTTTCCTAGATTTCTTGATAATGTTGTTTTTCCACTACCACTTCCACCAATTATACAAATTTTATTGTACATTATCATTCTCCTTCATAGAATCAATTTTACATTTTTATAATTTTTATTTTTTTAAAATTTTATTCAATTCATCTTCTGCTTTCTTTACGAAATAATTACCTTTTTCAATTGGTATTTCTAATTCAGTTACCAATTTTTTTAATTCATCAATTGTCTTAAAATTATCATCAGTTTCAATTTCTATTAAAGTATTACTATTTTCTATAAATTTTATAGCTAATTCAAGCCTATCTTTATAATAAATTACATCACTTTCTTTAATGTTCATAATTTGGTAATATCCAAGTTCATTAAATAAATTTATTCCTGCTTTATAGTCCAATACATCACAATTAATTGCTTTTTGACTTAAAATCTCACCATCAGCATTAATGTCCTTCTTTTTAAAAGTTATTTTTTGAATTATTTTACCATCATCAACAATATATCTTATAATTACAGATTTTGCTAATATTTCTCTTGTTGTTAATTTCTCGATATCTATATCTTTTGGGATTAAATAATAATCATCAAGTGTAAATTTTCTGCCCTCATTAAATCCTTTATTAGTTAAGTGTTTTATTAATTCATCATTTGAACAAGTAACTTTGATTGTAATTTCATTTTCTTCTTTTACTGACATTTTTAATCCTCCTTATTTTAACATTTGACTTATTATACTACAAAAATTGCTAAATTTGTTAAAAAAAATAAACTTTTTAATTATCATATAATAAATTCCAATCTGTATTTGCATATAAATGTTCTAATGTTCCTTCAGGGTAATTTCTTTGTTCAAAATTCGAAAAATTCTTATTAGTTCTATTATTATAGTTTTTATTATTATAGTTAGGTCGTAAATTTTCCGAGTCATGAATCGTATTATTTCCGACTCTAGAATCGGAATTTTTACGAGTCATATTTGGAATAGTATCATCATGTTTGATTTTTCCAACATAAATAAGATTAGGCTTAGTTTGTCCTTGTTTCTTTTCATAAATAAGTTTGCATTTACTTAATTGTTTAAATGCTTTAGTTGCAGTTTTATCGGAAATATTAAGCATTTTCTGCACTTTTTCTCTTGTAAGAATTATATAAACATCTCCATTTTCATCTTGCCAGTTGTTTTTTATTGATAATGTTAATTGACTTAGTAAAAGTCCATATAATACTTTAGCTTCAAGTGATAATGCATCTTTATAATTAGTATTAAAAAATAATTCCATTGGAATTTGATAAAACATATAATTTAATGTTTCTGTAATTTTGTATGGAGTAAATTCCATAGATTAGTTCTCCTTTCAAAATATTTGGAAAACTATAAATCTGTTTGAAATAAATAATTTTTGACTTTCCAGAAATTCCAGAGATGAATATAATATTTTTCCAGAAATCCTTTCCAGAGAGAAATAGGGTAATTTTCTAGAATTTATAAGCAGTCAAAAAAATTTTTATGAGAATATAAAAAATATGCTAATCTTCAAAATTGCTTTGAAAATAGCACGTTTCCCGTCTTTTAACTTTTTATAAATTCTCTTGAATTTTGATAAAAAAATAAACAGTAAATTTAATTTACTGCTTAAATATGGTCGAGGTGACAGGGATCGAACCTGCGACCTCATGGTCCCAAACCACGCGCGCTACCAACTGCGCTACACCTCGGTTATTATTTGTAACAAGTACTTATTAAATATAGCACAAATATGAGCGATTTGCAAGATGTTTTTATAAAAAATAAATAAATTTCTCAAAAAACTAATAAAACTATTGAAAAAAAAACAAAATACAAGTATAATAAATAGGCAAATGCATTTGTAGCTTAGCTGGATAGAGCGTTCGGCTACGAACCGGAAGGTCGGGGGTTCGAATCCCTCCAGATGCACCATTATATAATTTTTATATACATTTAACAATTATTTGCCAATTTCAAAAGAGAAATTGGTATTTTTTATTAGGAGGAAAATATGATATATCCTGAATTTATAAAAAAAGGCGATACGATAGGAGTTACAGCTCCATCAGCTGGAAGTGAAAATGAGATAGATATAAAAAAATTAGATATGGCGGAAGAAAAGCTTAAAGATCTAGGTTTTACAATAGAAGAAACCGAGAATTGCAGAAAAGATACTGGAACAGGTAGAAGTGCAAGTAAAGAAGAAAGAGCAAAGCAATTGAACAAGCTGTTTATAGATGAGAAAACAAAAGCAATAATTGGATTAGCTGGAGGCGAGTTTTTAATAGAAATGCTTCCATATGTGAATTTTAAAAATATTTTAAATAATCCTAAATGGATGCAAGGTTATTCAGATATAACAGGCTTATTGTTTCCAATTACTACAATGTTAGACATGGCTACAATCTATTCAAATAACTTTAAAACATTTGCTATGAAGGATTGGCACAGGGCTATAAAGGAAAATTTAGAAATATTACAGGGAAATTTAATCAAGCAATATAGTTATGATTTATATGAAGGTATAAGAGCAGAGAGAATTAATGGTGATGAACCATATAACTTAACGGAAAAGGTTAGATGGGAAGGAATAAATGGAGAAGAAAATATTAAAATGCAAGGTAGAATGATAGGCGGTTGCTTAGATGTGATTTTGTGCTTAATTGGAACAAAATATGATAATACAAAAAATTTTATTGAAAAATATAAGAAAGATGGAATTATATGGTTCTTTGATAATTGTGAATTAAGTAGTGAAAGTTTAGTAAGAGCAATGTTTCAATTAAAGGAAGCAGGATATTTTAAATATACGAAAGGAATTGTTTTTGGAAGGAGTGGAATAGAAAAAAGTTATTATAATATTAGCTTTAAAAATGCGATAAAAAGTTCATTAGAAGAACTGAATGTTCCTATTATAATTAATGCTGATATTGGGCATAAGCCACCACAAATGACTATTATAAATGGTGCAATAGCTAGAATAGAATTGAATGCAGGAAAAGGAAGCATAGAATTCAAATTAAAATAAAGTGTAGAAGCCTACACTTTATTTTAATGTTATGGGCCCACTGCCACTATCTTATTATGTGGATTGTAGGTATCTCTTGAGATACATTCGGTAGAAACTACATTCCCAGCAGAATTGTATAATGTTTTGTATGTGGCGGTTTTGCAACCGTTTGAACCGTTAGAAATTACACGAGTTTGACCAGTGGCTAAAGATGAATCGGTTTGATAAACTGTTTGTGCATAAACTGTTGAAAGATATTGTGCATCTATTACTACTTTGTAATCGTTGTCAGTTTTTAATCCGTAAATATAGATTCTTAGAATTTTGCCAGAAGTATCACAAACTATTTTTATTGGATAATTTCTATTATTTGTAAATTTAAAATCTGGACCACCCCATGATACGGTAGCATCTAAACCAGGTTTTACATATGAAGGTTTAAAGCCATGATTTGTTCTTTCGGTGATTTCCAAGTTTGCATATAATACTGCATTATAAAGAGTTGATGAAACTTGGCATATTCCTCCACCGTATTCTTGAACTACTTTTCCATTTAAATAAGCAGGAGCTTCTTTAAATCCAGCAGCTTTAGTACGCTGGCCAACAACTTGGTTATAAGAAAATGTTTCTCCAGGCATTAAAACAACTCCGTTTATCTTCGAAGCAGAAAGCGAAATATTGGTAGAACGGTTACTATTACTGCTCGTAAAAGAAGTAGAGAAGCTAGATAATAAATCTGGAAAAGCCTCTGCGCCTAATTGATTTGTAGTCACGGAAGGATATAAAATTTTTAAAGGTATAGTATATTCTTCTTGATATGTACTAACTATATTTTTAGCTTCATCTAGAGAAATATTGAAATCTAATCCATTTGATGAAGGATAAACAACATATGGATTTGTTTGGTAGTAAGCATCAACAGGTTGTTTATAAACTTCTGCGTAGATAGAATCAATATCAATACTCTTGGCTGAAACAGGAGTTACAGGTATAGATATTGAAATATTATTGGTACTATTTGTTAATAAAAATAATATTTCATGTATTAGTGAATCAGAATCTACAACGAAACCGTCCTTGCCATTAGAAATAATTAAGGAAGTTCCATCAATAGAATAGCTAGGATTAATTACTGCATCTGGCAAATTTGAATTTATTTCAGTTACTAAATTATCATATAATTCGGTATCATAGTAAATGCTAGGTCCTATATTAAGATTGGTGCTTAAGGCATTAAGAATTGTGAAATTGTTTATAAAAATATTGCTTGATCTGCCTAAAGCAAAAGCATTTTCTACAGCAAGGTCTGTATCAAAAGACATATTAATTTGAGAAGGCGATATGGTAATAGAATAATCTTCGTGAGATAGAGTAATTTCCTTAGATAATTGTTTTTTTATTTCTTCAGAAATTTTTGCTTTTGCTTCATCTTTTGTTAATCCAGAAACAGAAATACCTTGTATGTAAATACCTGAAATAATGGTATCTTTATGTATATTCAACAAAGCAAATATAGTAGAAAAAAATAGGGCTATTATAATTAATATTGATAAAGGCAAAAAAACAAAAAGAAAAACCTTTTTGCCTTTATGTTTTTTTTCAGATTGCGTTTGTTTTATTATTTGCTCTGCATCTTGTAAAATCTGTTGTTCCTCAGATAATTCTTCAAAATCCGTGCTTATTTGACTATCTTGTAATTTATTCATCATATTTCTCCAAAATTTTATTCTTCTATATTAAACTATAAAAAATAACATTTGTAAAGAATATGTATTATTAATAATAAATATTATAAAAAATGAAAATAATACTAGAAAAAGTAATAATAAAATGATATACTTTCAACAAAAAAAGAGAGGAGAAATTGAATATGATTGAAAAAGAACAAGCTGAAGAGTTAAGAAAAAAATTATTTGATGAAAAAAATAATGGCTGGGAAAACACTTCAGAAGAAGAGAAAAAACAAATATTTGAGTACTGCGATAAATATATGGAATTTTTAAACAGTTCTAAAACAGAAAGAGAGATTGTGGCAAATTCATTAGAAATTGCAATAGCAAATGGATTTAAAGACATAGAAGAGTACGAAACGCTAGAATCAGGAGACAAAGTGTATTTCGTAAATAGAGAGAAGAATTTGTTTTTAGCAGTAATAGGAAAAGAAGATATAGAAAATGGAATAAATATAATAGGATCACATGCAGATTCACCAAGATTGGATTTAAAACCAAACCCAGTATATGAAGACAATGGATTTGCTTATTTTAAAACACACTACTATGGTGGTATAAAGAAATATCAATGGACAACTATACCACTTGCAATTCATGGGGTTATAGCAAAGGCTAATGGTGAAAAAATAAAGATAAATATTGGTGAAAATGAAGAAGATCCAATATTTACAATTACAGATTTATTACCACATTTGGCTCAAGAACAAATGCAAAAAAAATTAAAAGATGGTGTTGAGGGCGAGAATCTAAACTTATTAATAGGAAGCATACCATTTGATTGTAAAGATATTTCAGAAAAAGTAAAATTAAATATATTAAATTTACTAAATAAAAAATATGGAATAGTAGAAAAAGACTTTTTAAGTGCAGAAATAGAATTGGTACCAGCATTTAAATGCAGAAGCCTAGGATTTGACGAGAGCTTAATTGCAGGATACGGACAAGATGATAAAGTATCAGTATATACTTCTTTAACAGCAATATTAAATATAGAAAATCCAGAAAAAACAGCTGTATGTATATTTGCAGACAAAGAAGAAATAGGTAGCATGGGCAATACAGGAATGGAATCAAATGTGTTTAGCACATTTATGTCAGAAATATTAAATAAAATGAATGCAAACAGACCAAATTTATTGGATAAAATGTTTTGTAACTCAAAAATGCTATCAGCAGATGTAGATGCTGGTTTTGATCCAATTTATGCATCAGTATCAGATACACACAATGCTTCTTATTTAAATAAAGGAGTTGGAATTGCTAAATACACTGGAGTTGCTGGAAAAGCTAATGGCTCAGATGCAAACGCGGAATTTGTAGCATATGTTCGCAATATATTTGAAACAAAAGGAGTAACATATCAAATTGCAGAACTTGGAAGAGTTGATTTGGGAGGTGGCGGAACAATCGCATACATTTTAGCTAATAAAGGAGTTGATGTGTTGGATTGTGGAGTTCCAGTATTATCAATGCATGCACCTTATGAAGTAACAAGTAAATATGACGTTTACCAAGCATATAGAGGATATGAAGCTTTTTTCAAAGCTTAAGTTAAAAAATATAAATAAAAACCACCCGTTTTACGAGTGGCTTTTTTATAGGTTTTGCATAAAATTTTATGGTGAGCCAGAAGGGATTCGAACCCCCGACCCCAGGCTTAGAAGGCCTGTGCTCTATCCAACTGAGCTACTGACCCATAACTCAAATGCAAGATATATTATAATGCGAAAAAATACATTTGTCAATGGTTTAAATAAAATTTCAAAAAATATAGAAATTTTTTGAAATATAGTATAGAATATACTATATAAAATATTAAGGGAGTATCTGATGAAGAAAAACGTATTTCACAAAATAATATGGTATATAGTAATTTTTAGCTTAATAGGCTTGTTTATAGAAATAATGATGGGATTTTTATCAACAGATAATAGAAGAGGATGTATATTAGGACCTCTATGCGTAATATATGGAATTTGCGCTACGGTTTTAATATTCTCACTTCAAAATTTTAAAAATAGCATAGTTAAAATATTTATTTGGGGAGCTGCAGAAGGAACGTTAATGCAATTTTTGATAAGTTTTGCATTTGAGGCAGCGTTTGGAATAAGATTTTGGAATTATACTAATATGGGAAACGTAAATGGAAGAATATGTATTGCGTATGCAGTCTTGTGGGGAGCAATTTCAATAGTATTAGTTGAAATTGCAAGCAAAATACTTGATAAAGCAATAGATAAAATCCAAGGAAGAAAAAAAGTAATTATAGATACAATACTAACAATATTAATCGTTGCAGAAACCTTATTCACAGTTTGGGGTATATATGTGTATAAAGCAAGGGCAAAAATGGTATATAATGATGTTGTAATATTTGAAGAAAAAAATGCAATTGGAAAATTGGGAGATAAAATATTTACGAATGAAATAATGAAAAAAGTATTTCCTAATATAAGATTTTTAGATGAAGAAAAAAATGAAGTATGGATAAAAGAATTGATGAAATAAGAAAAGGGGTTATAAGCATAAAACTTATAATCCCTCTTTTATTTTGGTAAAACAATTTTTGAATTTTTTTTTCTAGCTCTATATAAAGTTATTTTATTACCAACTGATTGCACAAAAATAGAATTTGTGGCTTCAGATATTTCTATTCCTAATGGTTTAACAGCATCAGGGGCAGTATCTAAAACACTAATTTTAATTAGCTCTCTTGCTTCTAGAGCATCATCTATTTGTTTTATTAAATTTTCAGATATTCCATTTTTTCCTATTTGAAAAATAGGAGTTATAGAATTTGCTAATCCTCTTAAATAAGCTCTTTGTTTACTTGTCATAATTTCCTCCACTATTTTAATACTTAATATAATACCAAAAAAATGAATTTTTTGCAACAGTTTAATTATTGTGTGAAATCTTTGTGAAAAATTATAGAAGTATATTGCACCAGTAAAATTATAGTGATAATATTTAATTATTATTTAGGGAAATAAGAGATTGGAGGAAAAAACAGTGATAGAAATTACTAATGTTACAAAAAAGTATGGTAATTTTACAGCAGTAGATGATATAAGCTTTACCATACAAAATGGAGAAATCATTGGATTTCTTGGACCAAACGGTGCAGGGAAAAGCACTACAATGAATATGATAACAGGCTACATAGAGCCAACAGAAGGTACAATTACTGTAAATGGTTATGATATTCAGAAAAAACCTCAAAAAGCAAAAAAACAAATAGGTTATATGCCAGAGGGGGTGCCATTATACCAAGATTTAACAGTAAAAGAATTTGTAACATATATGGCTGAATTAAAAAAAGTAGACAAAAAAGTAAAGAAAGAAGAAGTAGAAAAAGCCTTAACAGAAACTGGAATAAAAGATGTTGAAAAGAAGCTAATTAGAAATTTATCTAGAGGTTATAAGCAAAGAGTAAGCATGGCAGGAGCCTTAGTAGGAAGCCCAGATGTACTTATACTAGATGAGCCAACAGTAGGCTTGGACCCAAAGCAAATAACAGAAATAAGAAGCTTAATAAAAGAATTAGGGAAAGAACATACAGTAATATTAAGCTCACATATTTTATCTGAAGTAAGCCAATTGTGTGAAAGAGTAATAATTATAAATAAAGGAAAAATAGTAGCAATTGATACTCCAGAAAATCTAGAAAAAGCTACACAAGAAAAGAATATTATTTTAGTAACTGTTGAAGATAAACAAAATAAAATGAAAGAAATAAATACTTTAATTCCAGAGATAGCAAAATGTGAAGAAGTAAAAGATAATGGCGATGGAACAAAGCAATACATGATAGAAGCCAAAGAAAATGCAGATTTGCGTAAGCAATTATTCGAAGTATTGCCTAAAAATGATATTACAATATTCGAATTAAAGAAGGCAGAAACATCTTTAGAAGATGCATTTATAACTTTAATAAATAAAAGCTC
This sequence comes from uncultured Clostridium sp., assembly GCA_900553755.1. Classification (GTDB taxonomy): domain Bacteria; phylum Bacillota; class Clostridia; order TANB77; family CAG-508; genus UMGS1901. Next base: position 45,292 of record USEX01000002.1, on the reverse strand, counting down.
AGAAAAAGCAAAAAAAGAAGGAGGTAAAAAATAATGTTTGCGGTATATAAAAAAGAATTAAAAAGCTATTTCTTATCTCCAATTGGCTATGTTGTGATAGGAATATTTTTATTATGCTTTAGTGTGTTTTTCTATTTAACGGTATTTAATTCAAATACTGTAGATTTAGGAGCATTATATTATTATACAGCTTTATATGGTTTAATAATTATAATACCAATATTAACAATGAGAATATTTGCAGAGGAAAGGAAAAATGGCACAGAACAATTGCTATTAACTTCTCCAACGGGAATGCTAAAAGTAGTGTTTGGAAAATTTTTTGCAGCACTATCTGTAATATTAATTACTTTATTAATATCACTAATGTTTTTTGCGATAATAAGTTATTTTGGAAAACCAAACATTGGAACAACATTAGTAGCAATTTTAGGATTTATATTTTTAAGCATGGCTGCAATATCTGTAGGAATGTTTGCATCAAGCTTAACTGAAAACCAAATGATTGCAGGGGTAATTACAGTTGCATTTTTAGTAATATCTTTATTTACAAACAATATTAGCTCATCTTTAGAAGGAATAACACTAATTGATTATTATACAAAATTTGCACAAGGAATAATATCAATTGAAAATATAATTTCATTGCTATTGTTTACATTTTTATTTATTAGTTTAACGATAATCGTAATGCAAAGAAGAAAATTAGTGAAGTAAGGAGAGAGAAAAAGTGAAAAAGAGTAAAGAATTAACAAAAATACAAGATAAGCCAGATGGAAAAATAAAGAAATTCTTTCATAAATGTATAGATGTGTTAAATAAAAAATGGCTAAGAAATGGCATAAATACATTGTTGCTAGTTGCAATAATTATCTTAATTTGTGTGGGTATAACAGTTTTACTAAAAAATGTTAATTTACCAGAAATAGATTGCACATCAGATAAAATATATTCATTATCAGAAGAAACTAAAACAAAAATATCTGGAATTGATAAAGATATAAAAATTACATTAATAAATTACAGCAGTAATGAAAATATGAATGATATAATAAAAAAATATAAAGCATTAAATAATAATATAAGTGTTGAAACTATAGATAATTTATCTTCAAGGTCTGATTTGATGACAGAATATTCTTTAAAATCTACGGATACACTAATTATAGTAAGCTCTGGAGATAAAGAATCAACAATTGATGAATATAGCTTATATACATATGATTACACAACAGGAAAACAAATTGATACAACAGAGGAAGCAATTACAAATGCAATAATAGAAGTTACTTCTGATGTAAAACCTAAAGTATATATTATGATGAATAATCATATGGCATACCCAACAAGTTATTATTCAACATTTATGCAAGAACTAAAAGATGATGCAAATGATGTAGAAACATTTGATTTATTTGTAACAGGTAAAGTTCCTGATGATTGCAGTTGCTTGGTTATAACAACTTTAAAAGAGGATATAACAGAAGCAGAGAAAGATAGCATAATAGAATATATAAACAAAGGTGGAAAAATATTATTACTATCTGGATCAAACACAAGAAATGTGGTATTCACTAATTTCCAACAAGTATTGGATTTATATGGAATAACAATAGAAGATGGAGTTGTATTTGAAGGCACTGATACAAATATGTTATACCAATATCCAGACATGATAATAGAAAATACTCAATCTATAAGCAATACAAATATGAATATGACACTAAAAGGTTGCTTTGTAGATGCAGCACCAATAAAAGTTATAGAAGATTCTGATAAACAGGATGAATTAGGAGTATCTTATGAAACATTGGCTACAACTTCTAGCACAGCATTTGTAAGAACAAACTTAAATATAACATCTGCAAATAGAACTAGCCAAGATAGTGAAGCAGGGACACAAACTATAGGAGTATTAGCAACAAAAGAAATAGATGATAACACAACATCAAAATTAATAGTATATTCCGATGAATTTTTTACAACAGATATGCCAATCCAAATAGGAAATTATCAATATACATTTATAAGTATATGTAATAATAATGATATAGCAGCAAATGCAGTTGCATATTTAAACGAAAAAGAAAATACAATAACAATTAGAAAAAATTATGATACAGTAACATATACTCCTACTAAAGCTGAACAAAAAGTAGTAATGTGCATTATATTTATTACTCCATTTGTAATAATAGCTATAGGCTTAGTTGTAAAAGCTGTAAGAAAAAGAAATAAATAGTATAAAACTAAAATCCCCTCATAAATATTATGAGGGGGCTTTTTATGTGCAATTATAAAAATATATTAAAGGTATTATTTGTTGTATTAGGAACAATTATAGGTGCAGGATTTGCATCTGGAAAAGAAATATATAATTTCTTTGCTGTATATGGATATATGGGAATATTAGGAATTAATATAGCTGGAATATTAGCAGGAATTATAATATACAGCACATTAAATGTATGTGAGAAAAGAAAAATTAAAAATAATAAAGAATTGATGGAAAATATAAATGAGCCGCAATTCTTATATAATATTGTTAATATTTTTTTATTAATATCTTTTTACATTATGATAGCAGGATTTAGCAGTTTTTTTAAGCAGGAATATGATATTTCTACATATATTACTAGCTCTTTACTAGCAATTTTCATGTATTTTATTTTATCACATAAAATGTCTGGAATTATAAAAATAAATGTTCTTCTTGTTCCGTTACTAATAGTAGCGATGCTTTTTATCAGCCTTAAATATGGAAATTTGCAAGCTTTAGGTACAGAATCTACAAAGGTCTTACCTTGCACGATAAGTGCAATTCTATATGCTAGCTATAATGGCATCACATTAATTCCAATTTTGATTACATTAAATGATTTAGTACAGAGAAAAAAGGAAAAAGTGATTGTTAGTATTTTATCTGCGATATTTATTATAATATTGGCATTTGGAATTTTTGGCATGCTAATAAATTCTAATATGAATATTAAAAATGTTGAATTGCCAACAATTATGATATTAAATAATAAAATAGAAAAAATAACATACTCAATAGCCATAGAGGTTGCAATATTAACTTCAGCAGTAGCTGCAGGATATGGTGTACTAGAAAATGTAAAAGAAAAAACAATTGTAGATAATAAAAAATATAAGAGAATAGTTGCTATTATGTGTATAATAAGTATTCCGATATCTACAATAGGTTTTGGCAATCTAATTAAAACTTTGTATCCACTTTTTGGAGCTTTAGGAATTTTGCAAATTGTATTAATATTAAAAAATAGTGTTGCAAAAGTATAGCAAAACTGGTATAAAATAATAAGAATTATATATTTTAAAGAGGTAAAAATGAAACCAAAGAAAGACAATGTAACATATATAAATGATTTTAATAAAAAGATAAATAAAAAGAAGCTAATAATAGCTGGAATCTTAGGGGCTATAATATTAATTTGGCTTATATGCTTTATTATATATGCATTTAATGCTCAATTTAGAATGTTCTGCGATATTTATATTTTTAGAAAAGAAATAGAAGAAAATAATGCTACGCAGGTTAAAATATCAGATATAAATGTTTCGAATGTATTTGCTTTTTCAAATTATATTGCAGTAATTAAAGACAATGTAATGACAAAATATAATTCTGCCGGTAATGAGGAGTCAACTCTTAAAATTGAAATAACGAAACCTTTAATTGATACGAATGGAAATTATGCAGCAATAGCAGAAAAATTAGGACAAAAGATATATTTGGTTAAAAATAATGAGATTGTTTGGGAAAATACTTTGTCTGGAAATATATCAACAGTAGATGTAAATGAAAACGGATATGTATCGGTGACTTTGTCAGGAACTTCATATAAATCTGTAATTATTTTATATGATGAAAATGGCAATGAGTTATTTAAAACATACTTATCTAACACAATTGCAATTAGCTCTGAAATCTCTTCTGATAATAAATATCTAAGTTTTGCAGAGGTTAATACATCAGGAACTTTAATACAATCAAATATAAAAATAATATCAATAGAGAAAGCAAAGCAGATGCCAGCAGATGCTGTGATATATACATACAAAGCAAACGAAAATAGTTTGGTAACCAATATAAAATATCATAAAAATAGATTAGTGTGTATGTATGAAGATTCAATACAAGAAATAGAGAATAATGAGAATAAAGAGGTTACACTATTAAAGGAAAACGACAAAAAAATTACATTTGCAGATATAAATTTATTTGATACAGCATTAAAAATAGTAGAAAATAATGAAGGGTTATTTAATACAAAAACTGAAGTTCAATTAATAAATACGTCAAGCTTAAAATCTAGTGTGTATAATGTTGAAGGGGCTGTCAAATCTGTAAATTGCTATGGAAACAGAATAAGCATTAACTTAGGAGCAGAAGTTCATTTTATAGATAGCAATGGCTGGTTAATTAAAAAATATGTGTCTACACAAGAAATAAGAGGAATAGCAATGAATAACAAAATAGCAGGAATTATCTATAAAAATAAAATAGATATTATAAATTTATAGAGGAGGAAAAATGGGAATTATAGTAGATTTAATTTTAATAGGAATTTTATTAGTTTTTATACTTGCAGGATATAAAAAAGGATTAACTGGAAGCTTATTAAAGCTAATTTCTTTTGCACTATCAATTGTAATAGCGTTTGTGTTGTATAAGCCGGTTTCAAATATTATTATAAATAATACACAAATAAATGAAAACATAAAAAGTGCTATAATAAATAATTTCAGCGAAAACAAAAATGAAAATAGCGAAGAGCAAAATAAAATACAAAACTCAATTTTAAATAATGTAAACAAAGAAATAGAGAATGCAACAACAGAAGCAAAAAACACAATAGTAGAACAATCAGCAGAAAGAATATCAACAACGATTATAAATTTGGGCTGTGCGATAATAGTTTTCCTAATTGCAAAAGTTATATTATGGGTAATTAGTTTCTTCATAAAAGGAGTTGCCTCATTTCCAATAATAAAACAAATAGATAAATTGGGAGGAATTGCTTACGGCGTAGTGGAAGGATTAATAATAATATATGCTGTATTAGCAATAATATCATTTGCAAGCCTAGTATGGACAGATAGCACTATGATTCAAGCAATAAACAAATCGGTTTTAGGAAATAATTTGTATAATAATAATATATTGATAAATTTATTTGTTAAATAAAATAAATGCCATTTAAGCAGAATTTTGACGGCTTAAATGGCACTTTTTTTATATGCCAATATTTTTTGATTAGTTTACACTATGTTTTTGAAACCTTATTCATATTTTTTATGTTTATATATTGCGCTTTATAATATATTTTGATATACTAAGTGCTATAAAACATATGGGAGTGAGAAAATTGGGTGATATAGATAAAACCAAAGAAAATAAAAAGAGGAGATATAAAAAGAAAAAATCTAGAGCCTTAATGAAATCTGTTCTAACAATATTAGTTGCAGCAATAATTGCAGGAATTTTGTTTATAACATATAAGATTCAAAGCAATGGTGGTGGACTATCTGGAGTTTTAGCAACAGTACTAGGAGAGAGCAAAGAATCACAGGAAAATCTAGAGCCAATACAAATATTAATAATGGGAATAAGTGGAGTAGATGATTACAAATTAGCTGATTCAATTATGGTTGCTTCATATAATCCTAAAAACCAATCTGCATCTTTAATGTCGATACCAAGAGATACATATGTTGGAAGAAAAGACAGAAAAAATGCTACTCAAAATTATATTGCAAGCTATAAAATAAATACTGTTTTTAGAAATGGAACGAATATTCCAGATGCACTAAGTAGAATTAACAAGTTGACGGGATTGGAATTAGAAAATTATGTAATAATAGATACAAAAGCATTAATAAAATTGGTTGATGCGATAGGTGGTGTAACATTTGACGTACCAATTGATATGGAATATGATGATGATTCACAAAATTTACATATATCTTTAAAAGCAGGTGAGCAGCTAATAGATGGAGCAAAAGCAGAACAATTATTAAGATTTAGGCATAATAATGATGGCTCTACATATCCTTCTTCTTATGGTCAACAAGATATAGGAAGAATGAAAACGCAAAGGGAGTTTATCTCAGCTACACTAAAACAAACTTTAAGGGTAGAGAATATATTTAAAATAAGAGATGTAATGGATATAATGTCAACAGATGTAAAAACAAATTTAGATTTTGCATCATTGAAAAAGTATATTCCTAAAATAGTGGAATTTAATACAGAGAATTTAAATACAGGAGTTGTACCTGGAAGATCTGAAATGTGTAATGGAGTTTCAATATATGTAGCAGATGAAGCAGATACAAAGAAACTAGTTAAAGAACTATTTCCAAAAACTGAAACCGAAATAACGGAAGAAGAAAAAACAAATGTAGCGAAATAAAATTGATTCAAACTAATAAAATATAAAATAGGGAAGCATATATTTGTTTCCCTATTTGTATTTTGGATAAAAGTTTTTAACATATTTTGAGGATTTTTTATTTCCTTTATTACTGCGCTTTTTTCGTTTTTTATTATTAATATGCTTCAAAAATTTTGACAATATTATTAAAAATAAAGTAATTGATATTAGTTCTATTAATGTTAATATTATTTGATGTTCTGCAACTGAATGTGCAGCTACTAAATTTGCAGAATATGTTTCATTATTAATGTAATAAGAGACAGTCCCTAGCACATCTCCTTCGTGAATAGGAGCTTTAATATCTTCGTTTAATACTATATTTGGGGTTGACGTTGTAGCATCAAAATTTATGGGAACAACAGCAGTTACATCTTTATCAATAATTAAATCTAAGTTTTTAGAATTCACAGTTCCATTTTCGACATTTATATTTTTTTCTACGGTTCCTTTCAATACTATTGTGTCTACAATGTAATTATCAAAACCATATTCAAATAAACTTTTACAATCAAGTGATCGTGTATTTAAGCCATTAACTTTCTCATCATGCAATATTACAACAGTTAATTCCATATCATTTTTCTGAGCAGTAGTAACAATGCAATTTAAAGCTGCATCTGTATATCCAGTTTTTCCACCTGTAATATATGGGTAATAATATGTGGAAGATGACTTAATTAAATCATTTGTGTTGCTGAAAATTCTATCTTCCTTATCATATTTATTTGTAGCTGGTAATGTATAGGTCACTGTGGTTGTTATTTTTCTATAGGTATCAAATTTCATTGCATAATTTCCGATTAGAGCTAAATCATATGCAGTAGAATAATGGTTTTCATTGTGTATACCATTGGGATTAACAAAATGTGTATTTTTACATCCGATTTCTTCAGCTTTTTTGTTCATCATATCGGAAAATGCATCAACAGAGCTGGCTATATGCTCTGCCAAGGCAAATGCTGCATCATTTGCAGATGGAATTAATAATACATTTAGTAATTGCTCTACGGTAAGTTCTTCTCCCTCTTGCAGATTGGCATTAGAATATCCAACAGGAACGGAAAAGATAGCGTTGTGGCTAACTGTTACAATATCTGATAAATCACAATTTTCTAAAGTTAGAATAGCTGTCATTATTTTTGTGGTGCTTGCTGGGTACATTTTTTGATTAGCATTTTTACTATATAAGATTTTCCCTGTAGTGGACTCCATTAAAATAGCTGCAGGGGCATAAACGTCTACTAAAATATTTTCGTTAGCAAATACAGCTGAATAATTGAAGCATAAAGAAAAAATTAAAATGCATATTAAAATAATTAGTTTTTTTAATTTTTTGATGTGCGGCATTGATGAATCTCCTTAAAAATTTTATATAAATAATATATTAATTTTGATGAAAATTCAATCGAATATTGGAAAAACGTAAATAATTTAAAAGAAGGTGATAATATTAAAAATTTAAATATTAAGCAAATAGGAATTTTTATGGGAATTGGTTTAATTGTTATTATAACAATTGGAGCATATATACTTAAAACTATGAATAAAGAAGATAAAGATATATTTTTAAGTGAAAATGAAATTTTAAACTCAGTGGAAAACGGAGGGACAGATAATGAAGAGGAAAACAAGATTTTAATACATATTACTGGAAGTGTTAAAGCAGAAGGTGTGGTTATATTGAATTCTGGAGATAGAATTATAGATGCTATAGAAGCTGCTGGAGGAGAAACAGAAGATGCTGATTTAAGTAAATTAAACTTAGCATATATTTTGCAAGATGGTGAGAAATTGTATGTGCCTTCTATTAATGATACTGAGGAGAAGGAATATGTAACAGCAGAAAATGGAGAAAATGTGATTACTGAAGGAGCTGGAAATACAGATAAAGTCGATGGAAAAAAGGAAACCGTAAATATAAATACAGCAACAAAAGAGGAATTAATGACTTTGCCCGGAGTGGGGGAATCTACTGCAATAAAAATTATAGATTATAGAAAAAGTAATGGTAAGTTTCAAAAGATAGAAGACATAAAAAGTGTGCCAGGAATAGGCGATTCAAAGTTTCAAAACATGAAAGAAAAACTAAGTGTTTAATTAAAAATACTTTATGGGCAGTTTTAATCAAGAAATTGCCCATAAAAGTTCTATTATAGGGTTGACACGAATATATATTTAGTAGTATAATAAAAAAGTAATACATCGCGGGGTGGAGCAGCTGGCAGCTCGTTGGGCTCATAACCCAAAGGTCGTAAGTTCGAATCTTACCCCCGCAACCAAAACGAGGAAGCATTTCAACAAAAAAGCGAAATGCTTATTTTTTATATAAATGATAGATATTATGTAAATATAATACTGAATAGGAGTACAAAATGGAAAATAGAAAAAGAAAAAAAGCAGTTAGCTTAGAACGTAAGATTGAACTATTTGAGCAATATTTAAATACAGGAGAAAAATTAAATGGAGCTTCAGTTTTTGAAGGATATCCAGTAGGTGTTTGGGCAATAGGAATTAGAAGTGAAATTAATGCTTTGCAGAAAGGAACAAGAAAAAATAAAATATCATTAAACCCTACAGAAGAACAATTAGAAAAATTAAAGAGTATGGGGATACTTGAAAGGCAAGTAGGACCTACAGTTGCTGAAAAAGTAGAAGAAATAGTAAAGTGGCAAAAGAGATATCCAATGTTGCATGTGTCAACAGGTAAAAAGCAAAACGAAGCATTAAGAGGAATAGCTTCAAGTGAAGAAGAATATATAAGCCTATGTGAAGAATATGAGAAAATGAAGAAGTATTACAATGATGTAAGAAACGCAATGTCAAAGGGAAAGCTTAAGGAAGACCAGATAATAAAATGTAGAGAAGCTAATATTGGTGGTGTTTTTGGTATGTCTAAGGCAATAAAATGGATTGCAAGAAAATGTGGAGAAAATGAAAAAATAATTTCATATATTATAGAAAAATATAAAAATATGAATACATTTGTGGACTTGTATAGAAAAAGCCAGCTAAGTGAGTGTGATGAGATATTAGGAAGAGGATTAGTTAAGAATGTATTAGATATGGATGGAAGCCCTAAGAGTGAGAAATATAATCAGTTATATCAAAAGATTTTTGACATAGATGATTCGGATACTAAGCTAAGAATTTATTCAAGTAAAAAATTAGAAGAAGCAATGGAAACATTACCAGAAAAAAGTAAATATGTAATTTTTAGAAGGTTTGGGCTTATGAATGAAGATATGCAAACTAGTCTAAGAGCTATTGGAACTGAACTTAATATTTCTCCAGAAGGAATAAGAGTATTGGAAAAATCAGCACTAAAAAAGATTAGACAAGAAGCCATAGAAAAAGAAGTAGAATATGATTTAGAACAAATGAAAGCGAATTCTTTGGTAAGTGCTGAAGAGAAAATTTTATTGGAACAAATAGAGCAAGACATAAATAATAGTAATTTATTACTTTTTAAAGACATAAGAAAAGAGCTTTTAAAAGAAGATTGTAAACTTTTAGGAGAAATGAATTTCTTAAAGAACCTAAAAGATGCTATAAAGCAAAGAAAGATAAAAGAAGACAATATAAGAAGAAAAATATCATTGCCAATAGAAGAAATCAATTTATCTGTAGGATGTTTTAATCGCTTGAAAAGAGCGGGGATAGATACATTGGGAGATATACAAAGTTTAACAGAAAAAGAATTAAAACAAATAAATGGATTTGGTGCTAGAAGCTATGAAGAACTAAAAAAAGTATTAGAGAAATATCAAATAACTTTGTCTCAAAAGCAGCAAGAAAAAAATCCCCCAAAGAAGCAACAAACAGAATTAGAGACTGCAAAAAATAGAAAAAAGGAATTATTAGATAAGCTGGAAAAAATGAGAGAGAAAAATAGACAAGCAGAAGAGTTAGAAAAAGAATATGAAAGATTATTAAGAGAAAGCAAAGAAGCATTTTATAAAGATGTTGTGCCGGGAGAGATAGCAGAACAGTCTGAAAGGGAATATGATGAATAAAGCAAAGATTAAATTATTGCAGAAAAAATATGAGATGGGGCAAATAAAAGAAGAAGAAATGTCAGAAATGGAAAAGGAAGGCTTATTACTTTTATATAAAGAACAAATAAAATTTTTAGAGGATAACATTTCTAAGTATAATAATAAATTACAAGAACACAAAAAGAGAATTATAAAGTTAAAACGTTAATATATAGGATGAAAAATATGAGAGTTTTAATTATAGAGGATGAAGCAAAAATTGCAGACGCAACATACAGCAACATAGACTTTAATGGATATAAACTATATGTAAACGGAGTAGCTATAAACTAGAATAGGAGGCAGCAGAAATGCTGTCTTTTTTGTTTTAAATTTTATTGAGAAAGATAGGAAAGTATGATATAAATTAGGAAGGAGATATAAGCATACTAATATAAGAAATAATTAATGGAAAATACTGAAAACACTATTTGGAAAATGATATAATTTTGCTTGAACTGGGAGGAAGGTTGAAAAATAATATAAAAGAAGTAGATGATTTATTAAATGAATTTAAAGAAACAGATACTATGGAAAATATAGTAGTAGAAAGCTATAAGGAAGAAGCAATTGAATTAACAAATATTACAATAAAAATAGCAAAATTTAATAACGTAGAAATTCTAAATAGTAATTTAGAAAATAACACCTTTATGGATACGGAATTTGAAAATTGTAATTTTTCAAACACTTCTTTTAACAGCAGCAGCTTTATAAGATGCAGGTTTAGAAATTGCAAATTCACAGGATGCAATTTTAGCGAAAGTGTGATATGTAATGCACAGTTTGAAGAATGTAATTTGGTGTACATAAATTGGAGCATGAGCAATATTAAAAGCACATTATTCAAGAAATCAATTCTACGAAATAGCATCTTTCAAGAAAATAAATTAAAAAATGTAGTGTTTAAAGAGTCAGACTTAACACAAGCTCAATTTTTTAAAACTTCCTTGAAAGGAGTAGATTTGTCAGATAATCTAATAGAAGGAATTGCAATATCAACTGACGATATAAAAGGAGCTACCATTAGTGAGCTCCAAGCAATTGACTTGATAAATTTACTTGGAGTTAAAATAAAGTAGAAATATTGAATAAATTATGTTATGATGTGACAAAAATAAAAGGAGAAAACCAATGCAAATATGTGGATTTGATGTAAGAGTATATTTTTTATTATTTATGATTTATGCCATGGCAGGATGGCTGATGGAAGTAATATGTAAACTAATTCAATACAAAAGATTTATTAATAGAGGCTTCTTGATAGGACCGTATTGCCCGATTTATGGTTATGGAGCTCTTTTAATAACATTTTTATTAAGAAAATACACAGATGATCCAATAATACTATTCTTTATGGCAATAATAATCTGCGGTGTTCTAGAATATCTTACAAGCTACTTTATGGAAAAAATATTTAAGGCAAGATGGTGGGATTACAGCCAAAAAAAATTCAACATAAATGGAAGAGTATGCTTGGACACAATAATTCCTTTTGGAATATTAGGTATATTTATAATGTATGTATCTAATCCGTTTCTACTTGGCAAAATAGAACAATTACCAGAAATATGGCTAAATACACTTTCAGGAACACTTTTAGTAATTTTTATAATTGATAATATTGTATCAGGGGTAGTTATTAGATATGTAAAGAAAACAGAGAAGAGCTTAGGGACTCAGCTTGATAACACTGAAGAAATCACTAATAAAGTAAAAGAGGTATTAGCTAATAAATCTGCATTTCATAGAAGATTATTAAATGCATATCCAAAACTAGAAGCGGTTAAAATAAAAATAAAGGAGAAAGAAAGAAAAATAAAAGAACAAGTACAAGAACAAAAAGAAAAAATTGAAAATAAAACACAGAAATATAAAAAATAGCAAAAATGTTCGCAAACAAGTCAAAAAAATATTGAAAAAATGGGCATTGTGTGCTAAAATATAAAGTAGAGTTTTAAAGAAGAAAAGGAGAAAAAGAATGAATAAAAAGAGTATAGTACTAGTTAGTATTATAGCAATAATAAGTGTATTTTTATTTTCAACAGTATATGCTGCAAGTGAAAATGTAACACTAGAAAAAGCAGAAGATAACGTGTGTGAAATTGCACTTGGCAAAGATGGTAAGCTAACAAAAAAGCTTATATCAGTAGATAACGATAAAAAAGAAGCAACGCTTCAAATAGATATAGAAAACTTAAATAATGAGAATGCAATGCCAGCAGAAATATTTTTAGTTATAGATAATTCAAAAAGCATGACAGATAACAAATTAGAAGATGGGCAAACCAGAAAAACGGCAGTGTTTTCAGCAGCTAAGCAATTAGTTAATAATATATTTAAAGAGCAAAACAGCACAACAATAGGTGTAGTAAGTTTCTCAACAAATGCTGATACTAGTAAAGAAGGAACTATAGAAGATGCAAAATTAGTATTGGAGCCAACAAACTCAGCTACAGAAATAGCACAAGTTATAGATTCAATAGAAACAACAGGAGCAAGAACTAATATAGATGCAGGCTTACAAGTAGCAAAGAATAGCTTTAAATCTGGAGAAGATATTGTTAAGTTTGTGATACTATTAACTGATGGAGTTCCAAACACAGCAGTTGGAGGACCAACAATGACTTATTCTGGAGAAGTTACAACAAAAACTAAAAGCACTTTAAATTCTATCAAGAGTTTAGGAATAAATATAATCACAGTAATGACAGGTGTAAATTCTCAAGCACAACCAGATCCAAACGGTGCAACGTCACCAGAAGCAGCAGGTAAAACATATCAACAATTAGCAGAAGAAATATTTGGTACACAAACAAATCCAACTTATGGAAAATTCTATTATGTAACAGATAAAGATGTAACAAATACAATTGCAAATACAACATATGCAGACATAAAAGAAGCATTTAATAATGAAATAACAGATATCGCAATGGTTGATTATTTCCCAGATGACATAATTGCAAATTACGATTTTGAAATAGTAGAAAAAGCAAATATTGGAGAAGTAACGAGTGAAGTAAATACAGAGAATAATAGCATAACATGGAAAATACAAAAACTATCAGAAAAAGAAAAAGCATCATTTAAATACAAACTAAAATTAAAAGAAAACTATGATGAAAAAATACTAAATGTTACAATGCCAACCAACAAAAAGGTAGACATAACATACACAAAAGGCAAAACAGAAACAAAAACATCTGATGTATCTCCAAAAATAATATTAAAAGGAGATAACACCATGGCACCAGAAGTAATACCACAAACTGGTGATACAGCTAATTATATAGTAATTGGAATAGCAATTTTAGCAACAGTAAGTGCGATAACAATATATAAAATCAAAAGATAAAAAATGGAGAATATGAGTGATTCCGTAGGGAACACTCATATTTCGCCTAATAAAAGCAAGAAATTGTAATTTAAATTTAATAAAAAACTATAAAAGATTATATCCGTAATACATATAGCGGGTAAAGCAATATCATGTAAGAAATTTACATTGAAAAAGAAGTAAAAAAATGTTAATATTTAATTAAATATATGTGGAAAGAGGTATACCTATGCTAAACAAAACAAACAAAATAATAGCAATTTTACTTGTATTTATGATTTTGTATTCAACAGTTGGAACTGTAGTAAGTATGGCTATGCAAAGCTGGCCAACTGAAGAAGAATTAGAAAATCAAGACCTTGCAACAAGTAATAAAAATGTAGAAGTAGATATTTCATATGAGGACGGAACACACAAAAAAACAATAAATCTAGGTTCTACAGATACTAAAATTAAGTTAAAAGTAAATGTTAAAAACACTGGATATTTAGAGAATATGACAGTGGATTTTAGAGATGCTAATTTTAAAATATCAGGAGATGCTACACAAGCCGGAGTACAAAAAATTGATGAAGAGTCAAATCAAGTTGTGTTGGGCAAAATAGTTGCTGGTAAAGCTTGCACAGTAGAATTATCAATAGCACCTGTTAAAGATGATGAAGTTGTTGCAACGACATTTAAAAGAGATAATGCAATATTTGTATCAGGAACATATGTAGATGCAAATGCAGAAGAAAAGCAAGTAACGAAAACAAACAGATTGCACACAGAATGGGAACAAAATGTGGAAAGTACATTAGATATGGAAATTACAAAATATGTTCCATATAATATAGAGAGCACAAAAGGAATACTAGTAGAAACCACGGTAAAAACTAATGTAAAAGATTCAGCATTACCTATAAAATCAACACATATAGAATATAGTGTACCAAAACTAGGAGACGCATTACCAGAGAAAACTATTGTTGTAGCAAAACAGACAGTAGCAACAAATGGCGATGCAAATGGAGAAAACTTTTATTCAGATAATTGGCAATATGATTCTAAAACTGGAAAAATAACTATAGAAGTAAATAATAAAGAAAAAAATGGAATGATCCAATGGAAAAAAGATGCTAAAGACGAATATAAAATAATAAGCACATATTCTGCAGATGTATATGATTCAGTAAGAGATCAAGAATCAGATGTAACAATCTCTTCAAAGGTACAACATTCAGTATACAGTAATAATGCAGAACAAAGCTGCTCATTAACAAAAAATGCAACTGTAGGATTAAAAAATCAAATAGGTAACATATATGGAATAGAAGCAAGTATAGTTGAAGGTTCTATAAACAAAGGTTACATATATAATAAAACAATCGAAACAACTTACACAGAAGAATACAATTTATATGTAACAGATGCAGAATTAGTAAAAGAATTAGATGTAATACAAGATGCTGATAAACTTTTTACTAATTCAACAAATATATCAACAGATAGCAATACATATAATAAAACAATAAAAGTAAATGCGAACCAGATGAAAGCAATGTTAGGAGATGCAGGATACATAGAAATATATTCTGATGATACAAAAGTAGGAACATTACAACAAAATGGAAAAGAAACAATTACTTACGATTTATCAAAACTAGATATAAATAAGATGACATTAAAAACAAGCAAACCATTAGATGAAGGATACTTGAAAATAGAAGTAGAAAAAGCAATAAAGGAAGATACATCATATACAAATAGCCAAATAAAAAGCTTCAATGAATTGTCAACAAATGTTTCAATGAAAGCAATAAACGGTCAAACAACTTTAGAAGCAGATAAAGTAGATGGAACTGCAAAATTAGTAGAACCTACTGCAAAAATAAATGTAGCAATGGATAATAAAACATTATCAACAATAGTACCAAATTCAAATGTAGAAATAAGAGCAACATTAGAAACAGATTCAGCAGATGATATTTTATATTCAAACCCAACAATAAAAATAACATTACCAGATTGCATAGAAGAAGTATCAAATGCTCAATATAACCTAATTCAATCAGAAGAATTAAAAATAGCAAGCTCAAGAATTATAGAAGAGAATGGTTCTAAAGTAGCAGAGATAAAATTAAATGGCACACAAACAAAATATAATGACTCTGTAACAAAAGGCACAACAATAATATTCAATGCAGATATGACTACAAGCAAACTTATCACATCAAGAGATGATGTAATAAGAGTTGAAAACAAAAACGAAAATACTTTACAAGAGTTAATAGAAGGAACAAATACAAAACCACAAGATATTCCAGTTAGTTTCGTAGCTCCTGCAGGAATAGTAACAGTAAGCAGCTTAACAGGATATTCAGGAAGCGAAACAATAACTACAATAGAAGAAAAAGAGCAAACTGCAAAAATAGATATTTATTCAGCAGAAAAGAATATTACATATAAAGGTACAATAATAAATAACTATAGCAACAATATTTCTGGAATGAAAGTATTAGGTAGAATGCCAGCTACAGCAAAAGACGAAACATTTGATATAAAATTAAACTCAGCTATAACAGTATCAAATGAAAATGCCAAAGTATATTATTCAACAAAAATAAACGCAACAAATGATTTAACAGATACAACAAACGGATGGACAGAATCAATCCAAGACTATAGCAGTGTTAAATCATACCTAATAGTATTAGATAAAATGGAAGAAGGAACACAAGTAGAATTTACAACTTCTGCAAAAATACCAGCAAACTTAACATATAATAAGCAAAATAAATTATCTTACAAAGTAAATTACAATAACGAATCTTCAGTAGGAACAATGGCAGAAGAAAAACAATCAACACAAATAACATTAACAACAGGAACAGGTCCAGTTATTGAAGGAACATTAACTGCAGATGTAGAAAATGGTTCAACAGTAAGAGAATACCAATATATAAGATTTGATTTAAATGTAAAAAATGCAGGAACAGTAGATGCAAAAAATGTACAAGCTACAGTAACAGCACCAGGCGGATTAGAAATAGTTGATTACAACCCTACATATCAAGATTACACAAATGAACGTAAATCAATAACATTTACAATAGGAGATTTAAAAGCAGGCACTACAGTAAACAATACTTACTATGTACAAGTAAAATTATCATCTGATAGCGTAACAGAAGAAACTGTTTCAAATATAGCAACAATAACAGCAGATACATTAACACAATTAGAATCAAATAAGATTGATTTAACAGTAAAAACAGGAGATATTCGTGTATTAAATAATACGGTAGAAATGCCAGATGTAATTAAAAAAGGCACAAAAGTAAAATATAGTGTATCAGCAAAAAATATATCAAAACAAGAATTAAAAAATGTTGTAATAGAAGTATCATTACCAGAAAATACTCAAAAAGATGGAATAACAGTCTACTCAGATAATTATACAATAGAGAATAATAAAATAATATTAAATTTAGGTAATATAGCAGTAGGAGAATTTGAGTATAGAGACCTAATATATACATTAAATGAAAATGTTACAGGAGAAATTTCAACAAGAGTATCTGCAAGAGCAGATGGAGTAGATACACATTATTCAAATGAAAGAAAGTTAAAAATTTCTGAACCAAACCTAACAGTTACATCTATAGACCAAGATTCTAAATATATAAAAGAAGGAAAAGAATTTACGTATACATATGTATTGAAATCAGATGGAATTGGAAACATAGGAAGAGTAAATGTAACAGATACATTGCCAGAAGAATTAGAGTATATTGGTACAAAAATCATTATTCAAACAAGTGAAGAAGATACACCAACATCTTCAATATCTAGTAATGATAATACTATAAATATGACAATTGATTCAGTAAGACCTGGAACTACAATAACAATAGAAATAACTGCAATTCCTCATCTAAAATCTAAAGCAGATGATGAAAAAGAAATTTCTAATTATATTACAGTAAATTATAATGATAAAGAAATAAAATCTACACCAATAGTAAACTACATTGAATATGTGAACTCTGAACATAATGGAAGTTCAACAGATCCAGATAATCCAAATAACCCTGACAATCCTGACAACCCAACAGAGGATGGAAAATATAAAATTACAGGTGTTGCTTGGTTAGATAACAATAAGGATGGAAAGAGATCAGATGATGAACCACTTTTAAAAGATGTTCAAGTTATATTAATGAACAAATTAGATGGAACTGTTGTAGTAGATAAAAATACTAATCAAGAAAAAATAACTGTTACAGATGAACAAGGAAAATATAGTTTCAACAATGTAGAACAAGGAACATATATAGTAGTATTCCTATATGATTCAGAAAAATATATATTAACAGATTATAGAAAAAATGGAGTTGCAAACTCTGTAAACTCAGATGTTGTAAGCACAGATATAGTGTATGATGGAGAAAATAGAAAAGCTGCTATAACAGATACAATAATAGTAACAGATAGCAATATTAGAGATATTGATATAGGATTATGTAATCCACAAACATTCGATTTAAGCTTAGAAAAATATGTAAGCAAAATAACTGTATCAACATCATCTAAAACAGCTCAATCATATGATTATGAAAATAAGAAAATAGCAAAAATAGAAGTTCCAGCTAAAGATATAGATAATACTTCAATAGTTATAGAATACAAAATAATTGTAACAAATAATGGCGATGTTTCAGGATATGCAAGAAAAGTAGTTGACTACTTACCAGAAGACTTGAAATTTAGTTCAGAAATAAATAAAGATTGGTATCAATCTACAAATGGAAATATTTACAACAATAGCTTAGCAAATCAAGAAATAAAGCCAGGTGAAAGTAAAGAAATTACTTTAACACTAACTAAAAAACTAAACAGTGATGCAATGGGTAAAGTAATAAGCAATGATGCTGAAATCTATGAAGCATATAATGATTTGGGATTGGCAGATGTAAACTCTACTCCAGCAAATCAAAATCGTGAAGAAAATGACTTATCTACTGCAAACATAGTATTATCTGTAAAGACAGGTCAAATAATTATGAATATTGCAATAGTAGTTGCGGTTATAGCAATAATTGGAATAGGTATATATGAGATAAATACTAAAGTACTAAAGAAAGAAATGTAAGAGGGGAGGGAGAAATATGAAGAAGTTAAAAAACCTTGTAAGTTTTATTATATTAATAGTATTAACAGCAATAATTGCAATAATATATAACCAAAATCTCATTTTGGCAGACAATATAAAAACTGAAGCATGGGAAGCAGGAAAATTAAATATAAAATCAGATAGCAAAGGTAATTATAATGTAAGATTAACGAAGAAAGATAGTTACGTAAAAGACTGTAATACTGGTAATTGGAGCATAAGAAAAGGAGATTCGGGAATTCCAATATCAAACGATATAGGAGATGCATCATGGTATTGCGCTTACAAAGGAAAATATAGTGGAACACATTATACAAGTTCTGTTTATTTAAAAGGAACAAAACAAGAAAGAAAAGTAAACTACATATTTACTGAAAATGATGATGAAAAGATAGGTCCTTGGAGAATAAAGAGACTTTCTGGTGATGGAGAAGTAGTTGCAAACTATAACTATAGTGAAAATAAACAAAACTATATAAAACCTAAAGAAATATCATATATACTTTCAAGTACTATAAAAGATATGAAAGATAGCGAAACATGGTCATTAACGAAACAAGCAGCATTATGGGAATCATTAGGTTGGTATTCAAATGATATAACAACTGTATATCGTGATGCTAAGCAATTGCAAAAAGAAGCAGAAACTTACAATCAATTTGTAATGAGTGGCGACTATAATAGATATGGAACTGGTACAATTAAAAATGTAGAATCAACTATTAAGGTAGAAGATTATTCAAATACACAATATAAAATAGGACCATTCCAATTACAATATGAACAACCAGAATATACAGTGAATAATTATAAGCTTAGATTTAATGGTGTATCAGGTATATCATTAATAGATAAAAATGATACAAATAAAACAATTGTAAGTAAAGATAAAATATCTTTATTAATGGGAAATGATTTCATAAAATCAGTTCAATATTTCCCAAATTCTAAAGAAGATATGGTAGAATATGAAAAGAAATCAAACAAATTTACTACATGTAATTATCCAAAGAGTGGAAAAACATTTTATGTTATAGTAAATAAAGATGATATTGCAGATACATCTGCAATAAAAGTAAAAGCAACATTTGCAAAAGTAAAGTGTAAAACAAATTTCACTTTTGTAATAGGTGATAAAGATTATTCAGGTCAAAATCAATATCAATCAGGTCTTATTGGTAAAGGTGAAAGAGAGTTAATTGAATCACCTGCTTATACAGATGGAATAGAACTTACTAAGTTCATCAAATTAAGCGGTTATGTATGGGAAGATGTTAAAAGTGGAAAAGAAACATCTTTAAATGGTACAAAAGATGGAACTAATGAAGCGTTTTTAAACGGAATTAAAGTAGTTCTTCATACTTCTGATGGAAAAACAATCGAATATGTAAAGAACACTGAAAGTGGAAGTCCAATAAAATATGGGCAAGCAACAAAATCTACTACAACAAATAGCAATGGATACTATGAATTTATAGTAGAACAAAGAAACTCTGGTGGATATTATGTGGAATTCATATATAATGGACAAGATTATCAACATACAAAATATACACAATGGACAACAACATCAAGCAATGCTAAGAAGACTTCAAATGCAACAGAAACAGAATCTGCTAGAGATAATTTAAATAAAGGCTTAGCAGAAATAGGACCTAATACTGGAGTGTCATATAGTATAAATACTGAAAAACCATCATATATTTCTAAATATGCAATATCAGCTTATACTGGTGGATATGGAAATACAAAAAATATAAAAACATATAACACGACAAGTTCAGATATCAACCTAGGAATAACAAAAAGAGAAGTTGCAGATTTAGCATTAAGAAAAGATGTGTACAAAGCTATATTAAATATTAAAGGCTACAGCCAAGAATATTTATACAATAAAAGAGATGGTCTAGAAACAGATAGTAAAGGAAATTCTTATTGGGATATATCTTTAAGAAAGTCAGATACAAATTATTATGCTACAAGTTATACAAGAGAAGTAAAAAAAGCTGATTACAACTATAAAGGAACAAATAACTTGGAAGCAAGAGTAGTATATAAAATTACTATAAGAAACCAATCAGAAGGAATAGCAGCAAATGTTACAGAATTAGTAGATTATTTTGATGATGATTATACTTACGAAAGTGCATATATTGGAGATAGAAATGGTAAAGTAATAACAAACTTAACTTCATCAAGCACAAGCAAGTATACACATACAACTAGAATAAGTGGATACAATAAATTGTATTTAAAAGGCTTAGAAAACAGCAGAATACAACCAAGTGGAGACTTATATGTATATGTGACATTTAAAGTAAACACAGATAGTAATGGCATCAAGTTGGATAACAGCGGAACTGGAAAAGGAAACATTGCAGAAATAATGGGATATAAAACATATTATGCAAATAATATTTCATCTCCAAATGCAGGTTCGAGAATCACTTATACAGAATACAAAGCTGGCGATGTTGCAGGTAGAGTAGATGTAGATTCAAATCCAGGTAATGTAAGCTCAACAGATACAAAGAACTTTGAAGACGATACAGATAGAGCTCCATACATTAAGTTTGTATTAGCAAACGAAGAAAGAAGAACAACAGGTAATATCTGGATAGAAAACAGAAACAATACTGTAAACGGAGCAGATATAGGAAACGGTTCTTATGATAATGGAGAAGCTGGTCTAAGCGGAGTAAAAGTAGAGTTATGGGATGCAGATACAAACCAAAAAGCTAAAATGTGGACAAATTCTGGATGGCAAGATGCACAAGTAACATCAGGAAATAATGGTGATTATACACTTTCAGGATTCGTTCCAGGTAACTACTATTTGAAATTCATATATGCAGATGGACAAACATATAAATCTACAATTTATAACCCATCAGCAACATTTGATGTAAACAATCCAGATGAATTAGGAAGATATGTAGAAACAACACAAAAATACTCTGATGCAAGAGATATTTACAATGGTAAATTAACAAACAATGGCAAAACATTGGAAACGTTATCAACACAATATAGACAATATGTTAATAACTTATTAACAGAAGAAACAAATGGAAAATTAAAAGAATACGAAACTCAAGATAAATCAATGCAAGCTGTTACAGGTTTGATTGGAATAAACATAGAGAAAAATCCAAATGATCGTAATTCAGATCAAAGAACATACAGAATGGATGGAATAGATTTTGGTGTAGTAGAAAGACCAAAAACACAATTAACATTAAGCCAAGAAGTTGCAAATGTAAAAGTTACATTAGCTAATGGAAATACATTATTTGATGCAAGTGGAAAAGCGACAAACGTTTTATGGCAAGCTAAGAAATACCACCAAGTA
Organism: uncultured Clostridium sp.; assembly: GCA_900553755.1. GTDB lineage: Bacteria > Bacillota > Clostridia > TANB77 > CAG-508 > UMGS1901. The sequence continues at coordinate 22,947 of USEX01000002.1, read as the reverse complement.
TCATATGATGGAAACAAGTTAAAAACACCAGTAGTTAGCCAAAATCCACAAAGAATAGTTTTAACTATGGACGAGGAATTAATGCAAGGTGCAACTATAAATGTAAAATATGCATTAAAAGTAACAAACGTTGGTGAAATAGATTATACAGGATATAACTTCTACTACAAAGGAAATGTAGCAAACGGAAGCCTTGTAAGAACAACAATAAAAGGTGTAGTTAATTACATTGGTGCAGCTTTATCAGATGATGCTAAAGCTACAAAGAACAATTTAAGATTTGATGCTTCAAATAGTGAAAATAATGGATGGGAACAAGTAAACTTTGATTACCTATATAAAGGCGAAGCAAATCCACTTGTATCTGAAGATTTATTAACACAAAGCAACGGAACTTATACAGGAGCTGTATCTGAATACAGTACAATATTACAAAACAAAATGGGAGAAACAGCTTTAACACCTCAAATGGCTTCAACAGGAACACACGAAGCTAATGCTACATTAACATTATCACAAGTAATGTCAGCTCAAAATGCAGCAGATGACTTATCATATAATACATTAGCAGAAATAATAAAAGTATCTAATGATGTTGGAAGAAGAATGGCATTCTCAACAGTAGGAAATCAAAACCCTAATGCAAAAACAGCAGAAATAGATGCTGATAGCACAACAGTAACAGTATTACCACCATTTGGTGAAACATACATTTACTACGTATTAGGCTTAGGCTTAGCTGCAATAATAGGCTTAGGTGTTGTACTAATAAAGAAGAAAGTAATAAATAAAAAGTAAAACACTAAAATAAAGGAGGCTTGAAAAAGCCTCTTAAATTTTGCACAAATATATTTTGAAAGAAAATAAAAAATGATTTTTCCAAAAGAATAAAAAAACAACATAATTATTACAAAAAAACACTGAAAAATCACTAAAACGAATAAAAATAAAAATAAAATTTGCAAAAAATAAAAAAATGATTTTTAGAAAATGAAAAATAAAATGTAACAAAATTGTAATATTGCGGTTTAAGAGAAAATTAGCTTTCGCTTGCATTAGTAGGGTTACAAAAGAAAAAATAAATTTTTTACCGAAAAATGGCAAAAAATGTAAATACAAAAAGTGCCTATTTATAGGCACTTTTTCGAGTGTTATACATAATTAATATACTTTGACATTACTAAAAATATAATATATTATTTAGCCACATTAAAAAAATAAGGGGAGGAAAAAACATGAAAGTAATAAAGAGAGATGGAACAGTTGTAGAATATGATCGCGAAAAAATAAGAACAGCTATAAAAAAAGCAAACAATGATGTATCTAGAAAAGAAAAAGCTACAGATGAAGAAATTGAGAGAATTATAAATTATATAGAAGACCTAAAAAAATCTAGAATATTAGTTGAAGATATACAAGACATAATAGAAGAAAAGTTAATGGAAATAGGTAGATATCAGCTTGCAAAACAATATATTACATATAGATATACTAGAGCCTTAGTAAGAAAAGCTAATACTACAGATCAATCAATAAAAGAATTAATAGAAGGCGAAAGCGAATACTGGAACAATGAAAATTCAAATAAAAATGCTAGAGTTGTAACCACACAAAGAGACTATCTAGCAGGAATTACAAGCACAGATATTACTAGAAGATTTTTATTGCCAGAAGATATTGTAAAAGCACACGACGAAGGAATTATACACTTTCATGATGCAGATTATTTTGCACAAAATGCATTGCATAACTGCGATTTAATCAACCTAGAGGACATGCTACAAAACGGAACAAATATAAATGGCGTTTTAATAGAAAAGCCACATAAATTTTTAACAGCAATGACTATAGCAACACAAATAATAACAGCCGTTACATCTAGCCAATATGGCGGAGCAACAGTTACCATGACACATTTAGCACCATTTGTAAGAGATAGCTACAATATATATTTGAAAAAATATAGAAGCAGAAAATTGCCAGAAGAGCAATGCGTAAAATTTGCAAAAGAAGATTTAGCAAAAGAGATACAAGATGGAGTGCAAACATTCCAATACCAAATAAACTCTATGACAACAACAAATGGACAATCTCCATTTTTAAGTGTATGTATGTATTTAGGAGAAACAGAAGAATACAAAGCAGAATTAGCTATGATAATAGAAGAAATACTAAAACAAAGAATTTTAGGTATGAAAAATGAAAAAGGAGTATACATAACTCCAGCTTTTCCAAAATTGTTATATGTACTTGAAGAAGATAACATACATAAAAATAGTAAATATTGGTATTTAACAGAGTTAGCTGCAAAATGTACTGCAAAGAGAATGGTGCCAGATTATATTTCGGAAAAGAAAATGAAAGAACTAAAAATAGATAAAAACGGAAATGGACAATGCTATCCATGCATGGGATGCCGTTCTTTCCTAACACCTTATGTAGACCCAAAAACAAATAAACCAAAATATTATGGAAGATTTAACCAAGGTGTAGTAACAATAAATCTAGTAGATGTTGCACTATCATCAGGAAAAGATTTGAAAAAATTCTGGAAGATATATGACGAAAGATTAGAATTATGCCACAAAGCATTGCAAGCAAGACACGAAAGATTAAGCAAGGCAACAAGTGATGTAGCTCCAATTCTATGGCAATATGGTGCATTAGCAAGATTACCAAAAGGAGCAAGCATTCACGATTTATTACATGGTGGATATTCAACTATATCATTAGGATATGCAGGCTTATATGAATGTGTTAAATACATGACAGGATATAGCCATACAGATGGCGATAAGGGCGAAAAATTTGCAATAGAAGTAATGCAAAAATTAAATGATAAATGCAATGAGTGGAAGGAAGCAGAAAACATAGATTATAGTGTTTATGGAACCCCAATAGAATCTACAACATATAAATTTGCAAAATGCTTACAAAGAAGATTCGGAAAAATTGCAGGAATTACCGATAGAAACTACATAACAAACTCATATCATGTGCCAGTATTCGAAGAGATAGATGCTTTCTCTAAATTAAAATTAGAAAGTAAATTCCAACAATTAAGCCCTGGAGGAGCAATCTCATATGTAGAAACTCCAAACTTACAAAATAATATAGAAGTAGTTCTTCAAATAATTAAATTCATATATGATAACATCATGTATGCAGAGGTAAATACAAAATCAGATTACTGTCAAAAATGTGGATTTGATGGAGAAATATTAATAGATGATAATTTGGAATGGTATTGCCCAAACTGTGGAAATAGAGATCATAGAACTTTAAATGTTGCAAGAAGAACATGTGGATACATAGGAAGTAATTTCTGGAATAAGGGAAGAACACAAGAAATAAAAGAGAGAGTATTACATATAGACAATAAAGATGCTGATTAGAGAGAAGGATGTAAAATGAGATACAACAAAATAAGAAAGATGGATATTTCAGATGGACCAGGAGTTAGAGTTTCTATATTTATGCAAGGATGTGCTTTTAATTGCAAAAATTGCTTTAATCCAGAAACTCATGATTTCAACGGTGGAAAAGAGTTTACAGATGAAACAATAGATAAAGTACTAAAACTATGTGACAACGAAAATATAGAAGGATTATCAATACTAGGCGGAGAACCAATGAATCCTAAAAATATAGAAGGAACAACAAAATTAGCCAAAGAATTTAAAGAAAAATATCCAAATAAAAACTTATGGGCTTGGTCTGGATATAGGTTTGATAAGGATTTAAAGGATAAAGAAGTTGTGAAATACCTAGATGTATTAGTAGATGGCCAATATGTAGATGAATTACATAATCCAGTATTGGAGTGGAAAGGATCCGAAAACCAAAGGGTAATAGATGTACAAAAAAGTTTGAAAGAAAATAAAATAGAACTTTATAATGATAAGAATGAAAACGTGGATTAGCATATCCACGTTTTTTATCGAAAGAGGTCGAAATAAAGAAGGGAAAATATGGTAAACATGTTGACATAAAGCAGGATAAAGGGTATAATGTAGATACTTGCCGAAAGGCATGAATACATACCGAAAGGTGGAAAGTTCGAATGAAAAGACGGAAAAAGGGAATTGCTGTTTTATTAGCAATTGCTATGCTTGTCGTACAAATAACTGCTACGACAGCATATGCAGAAGGTCCCGTACCTGAAGACACCACAAGTGTAACTTTAAGTACGGAAGAAACAGTAGTTCTGAAGGAAGGTGAAGCTGAGGAGGCTGAAGAAACATCTGCTATTGAGAATGAGCAACAAGATGAGAATCTGGAAAATGCTCAAGAAGAAGTAGATTTTCCTGAGGCAACTGAGGAACCAGAGGCAGAATCGGAAGATTTTACTACTGAGCAGGAAGCTGGGGCAACCCAAGAACCTGAAAAATCCGAAGGAGACACACAATTGTACGTGTCTGAGGAAGATCTGATTACAGTAAATGCTGCTACAGATGAATCTCTGATGGTGGCTGTACAGGCAGAAAATGCTAATCCAGCTAATCAACCCAAAACGTCGGCAGGTGTAGATGTTAATTATAGCATCAAACTGGAAGATGATAAGTTCAAGATCTTCTACGATATCGGAGAAGATGCTGAAGGAGATGTTGTTTTGGACTTCTCGACAGTTCTGACCATGATAGATGAATGGTATCAGGACCAGACGGGAGATCCGAATGCACACTATTTAGTGCAACCTTCAGACTATGGGATGGTGGATATAGAGATAACCACCTCCAATGGTCACACCTATAGATACCAAGACGGTTCCTTTAGGTTGGAAACCAAAAATACGTCTGATGAGGAAGCACTGAGCGATTTCGTAGGATTCGATGGGCAAAGAATTCCCATCGCGTTTCTTGGTGCGATTGCAAAGTCTACGCCAATGTGTAAGTTGTTTGACGTGTTCTCCGGCACACAAGTCAAGCTCAACCATATTCTGAATATGGCTGACTATTTGGCAGACGCCGGTTACACCGGTGAAACAGCTCTTACCGATTATTTGTTGAATTATTACAACAATGAACTTGGTACTAGCTATGCAAACTTCAGCCAGTTGGCTGAAGAACATCCTGAGGCTGTTGCCGACATGCAGGGGGGCATGGCAGATGATCAGTTTTCCATAACGGAAGAACAATATGCTGATCTTCTGGCAAAGTATCCAGATTTAATCGGAAAATATTCCGTGACTAAATCCGGACGGAACGGCAGATTGTATCTGCAGGTAAAGTGGAATGAAAAGGAGCTTGGTGAAGCCAGCTACAATTTGTTCTACAAGGAATTGTTGAGTTTTGCGTTTGGTGACGAAGAAACTCGACAGGAATTCCTTAACAGCGGAGACAAGTGGCATTTGCTTGATCAGGGTGTCCGCGACTACATGGAGGACACTTCTGGAACATGGAGCAAAGTAAATGATTACTTTGCGGAAGCGACTGCTGCTGGATTGACCAAAGAGGAAGCAAGTAAAATTGCTATCTCGATGGTATTCGGCGTTGATGGTCCGTGGACCACAAACAGCTATCAGCTTTACAAGTTCGGATGGTACAACAGTATCATCATGGAACAGGTTGATGGTGATGTTACCATCAATAAAGTTGATAGTGAGACCGGTGAATTAATTACCGATCCCGCCACTTTTAAGCTCTATTATTATAAAATGGAGCTTGGAGATGAAGGAGAACAGCAGGTAACGTACTACTATGCCATTGATGAGAATGGTAATGGGTATTTTACCACTGACGAGAGTGCAGCTGCACTCTTGGTCACTGAAAATGGTTCCTTCACTGTTAAATATTTATTGACAGATGTAGATTACATTCTGAAAGAAGTGAAGGCACCTGGTGGATATGTTACTTCTGATGACATTACTTTTACAGTAAAGTCTAAGGAAACAACAATCATAGATGTGCCGAATAGCACAGCTACACCGGAACCTACTCCTACACCGACACCTACGCCGAGTGTTGAGCCAACGCCAACGCCTACTCCTGTGCCGAGCTCGAGCACGGAACCGACGCCAACCCCCACTCCTGAACCGAGTGAGGAACCCACGCCGACTCCGACTCCAAGTGCGACTCCTACAACAGTGTCCACTCCGACCCCGAAGCCTACTTCCACTCCGGAAGCAGTTCCGAGCGAGAAACCGACTTCTCCAACTCCTACTCCTGGACAGAACGATAATATGCCAAAAACAGGCTCTACAAATACTGTAGTATACTGGGCAACTGCACTTATCGTTGCTGCCACTGGTGTAATCACAGTAGTGGTTATACAAAAAAAGAGAAGGAGCAAAAAGGACTTCTAAAAACCTTTGACACTGTGCTTTTCGATTAAAGCAATAGTGTAACAAATCCCTGGCTCAAATCGAGCCAGGGATACTTTTATGAAAATCAAAATTAGAATCTTTTATAAAAATATAAATAATCCAATAATACCAAAAGGCTATACACCAATAAATGCATGAAGTGCAACATGGGGAATTACGCAAATAGTACCGGAAATGCAGCAGTAATGGATGGAGAAACAAAAAGATATAGAAGTAAGCAAGTAACAGGATTTAGTGCATATTGGAAAGCCAACAATATATACGACCTACGGTTCTCGTCCCACTTTAATAATAAAGTAGTACTGGACTGTTGTACTTTATAGAAAATTAAAGGCTAATTTATTATAAAAAATTAGTCTTTTCTATTGACATAAACAAATAAAAAGTTGTATACTAGAATTGTATTGATATTATGGATTAATATCAGCAAAAAGTAAATTATTAATCTCCAAAGAGATAGTAAGGGTGGTTAATATAAAAAAATTATTAATAGGACATGTTAGATAAATTGAACATATAGTGTTGGCAAAAAAATGTGAATTTTGCCAATGACTTTTTGTTGTCTTTTTTATTATCAAGATATAAATGTAAAAAAGAGGAATTATATTTGTTTTAGAATATAAAATGAGGTTTAAGAAAGCAGTAAATCTCAGAAATAAAGCAAACAAATAATAAGAGGGACTTTTTTACTAAATATATAAATTTCTGCTTTAAATTTTTTATGGGGTGATTAAAAGTGGTTAAAGAAGTTAAACACGAAAAATGCACAAGAAAAACCTTTTCAAAAATAGGTGATTACATTGAAATGCCTAACTTAATTCAAGTTCAAAAAGACTCTTACAATTGGTTTATTGAAGAAGGATTAGGGGAAGTTTTAAAAGACGTTTCACCTATCGTTGATTATTCTGGAAATTTAGTTTTGGAATTCTTAGATTATCACATGGAAGAAAAAACTAAGTACACAGTGGAAGAAGCAAAAGAGAGAGACGCAACATACTCAACAAGATTACACGTTAAAGTAAGATTAATTAACAAAGAAACAGGAGAAATAAAAGAACAAGAAATATATTTAGGAGATTTCCCTCTTATGACTGATAGCGCAACATTTGTTATAAATGGTGCCGAGAGAGTTATTGTCAGCCAGTTAGTTCGTTCTCCATCTTGCTATTATGCATCAGATTTCGACAAAACTGGTAAAAAGATTTACACATCCACAGTTATGCCAATAAGAGGTGCATGGTTAGAATATGAAACAGATAGCAACGATATATTCTATGTAAGAGTAGATAGAACAAGAAAATTGCCTGTTACTTCATTATTAAGAAGTATAGGTTTAGTTGCTGATGACCAAATTCTAGAATTATTTGGAAATGATCCAAAAATCAGAGCAACATTGGAAAAAGATCCAATAAAATCTCAAGACGAAGCAATAATAGAAATCTACAAAAAATTAAGACCAGGCGAGCTTCCTACAGCAGAAGCTGCAAGAAACTTATTCGATGGATTATTTTTCGATAATAGAAGATACGATTTAGCTAAAGTTGGAAGATACAAATTCAACAAAAAATTAGACTTAGCAACTAGAATAACAGGACAAGTTGCATACGATGATATAGTAAACCCAGAAACAGGAGAAGTTTTAGTAGAAAAAGATACTAGAATTACAGCAGAAGTTGCTCAAGAAATAAAAGATTCAGGAATAAATATTGTAGACGTAAAAGTAAACGACCAAAAAGTAAGAGTAATAGGAAATGGAGTAGTAAATATACACAAAATATTACCAAATGTTGATTTAAGTGATCTACATTTCAAAGAGGGTGTAAATTACAATGTATTAAAATCAATAATAGAAACAACACCTGAAGAAAAATTACATGATGCTTTAAAAGAAAGATATCATGAATTAGTTCCATTAACAATAACTACAGAAGATATGATAGCTTCTATTAGTTACTTATTAAACTTAGATTATGGAATTGGTGAAATAGATGATATAGACCATTTAGGAAACAGACGTATTAGATGCGTTGGAGAATTGCTACAAAATCAATTTAGAATTGGTTTAACAAGACTTGAAAGAGTTGTACGTGAAAGAATGACAATTCAAGACCTAGACTCAGTTACTCCACAAGCATTAATAAACACAAAACCTATTACATCATCAATAAAAGAATTCTTTGGAAGTTCACAATTATCTCAATTTATGGATCAAACAAACCCATTATCAGAGTTAACACATAAAAGAAGAATTTCAGCATTGGGACCTGGAGGACTTTCAAGAGAAAGAGCTGGATTCGAGGTTCGTGATATTCACTATACTCACTATGGTAGACTATGCCCAGTAGAATCTCCAGAAGGACCAAATATTGGACTTATTTCTGCACTTTCATCATTTGCAATGATTGATGAATATGGGTTTGTAGAAACTCCATACAGAAAAGTAGATAAAGAAACAGGAAAACTTACTGATATAGTAGAATACATGCCAGCAGATGAGGAAGATAAATACATAATAGCACAAGCTTCAGAGCCAGTAGATAAAGATGGAAGGTTCGTAAATGATAGAATCAAGGTAAGACATAAAGAAGAAATAACAGAGGTTGATAAATCTCAAGTTGATTACGTAGATGTTTCACCTAAACAATTAGTATCTGTAGCAGCTGCCATGATACCATTCTTGGAGCACGATGACGTAAAACGTTCATTAATGGGATCAAACATGCAACGTCAAGCTGTTCCGCTATTAATGCCAGAAGCTCCAATCGTAGGAACTGGTATGGAATACAAAGCAGCAAGAGATTCTGAAATTACAGTAGTAGCAAAGAATGGCGGTATCGTAGAAAATGTAAGTGCTGACGAAGTAGTAGTAAGAAATAAAAAGAATGGATTAGATAAATATAAATTACGTAAATTCAAGAGAACCAATGGTGGTACATGTATAAACCAAAGACCAGTTGTTCAAAAAGGTGAAGTAGTTAAAGCTGGAGAGATCCTAGCTGATGGACCTGCAACAAAGAACGGAGAAATGGCTTTAGGAAGAAACGTACTTATAGCATTCTCTACATGGGAAGGTTACAACTACGAGGACGCTGTATTAATTAGCGAAAGACTAGTTAAAGAAGATGTGTACACATCAATCCACATCGAAGAATATGATTGTGAATGTCGTGATACGAAATTAGGACCAGAGGAAATTACAAGGGATATACCAAACGTTGGTGACGATGTATTAAAAGACCTTGATGAAAACGGTATCATAAGAATAGGTGCAGAAGTAAGACCTGGAGATATATTAGTTGGTAAGGTTACTCCAAAGGGAGAAACAGAGCTAACAGCAGAAGAAAGATTACTTCGTGCAATATTTGGTGAAAAATCTAGAGAAGTTAGAGATACATCACTTCGTGTACCACACGGAGAAGCTGGAACAATAGTAGATATAAAGATATTTACTAGAGAAAATTCAGAAGAATTAGGTCCTGGTGTAAACCAAGTAATTAGATGCTATATAGCTACAAAGAGAAAAATATCAGTTGGTGATAAAATGGCTGGACGTCATGGTAACAAAGGTGTCATTTCAAGAATATTACCAGAAGAAGATATGCCATTCTTACCAGATGGAACACCAGTAGATATAGTTCTTAACCCAATGGGTATACCTTCTCGTATGAACCTAGGACAGGTTTTGGAGGTTCATTTGGGAATGGCAGCAAGAGCGCTAGGCTGGAAAGTTGCAACGCCAGTATTTGATGGTGCTAAGGATTATGAAATCGAGGACTTACTAGAAGAAGCTGGGTTGCGTAGAGATGGTAAAACAGATTTATACGATGGTAGAACTGGAGAAAAATTTGTAAAACCAATTACAGTTGGTGTAATGTACATGATGAAATTGCATCACTTAGTAGATGATAAGATTCATGCTCGTTCAACTGGACCATACTCATTAGTTACACAACAACCTCTAGGAGGTAAAGCACAATTTGGTGGCCAACGTTTTGGAGAGATGGAAGTTTGGGCTTTGGAAGCATATGGTGCAGCTTACACATTACAAGAAATGTTAACAGTAAAATCTGATGATGTTGTAGGACGTGTAAAAACATATGAGGCAATTGTAAAAGGAGAAAATATCCCAGAACCAGGAGTGCCAGAAGGATTTAAAGTACTTGTAAAAGAGCTTCAATCATTAGGATTAGATATCAGATTGTATACTCATGATAACAAAGAAATAGAGTTAAAGGAAGACATTGATGAGGCTTCTTCATTCAGTAGCATAGAGAATAAATCTTTTGCGGAAGAGAATGTAGTAGATGAAGGGGAATTATCAGATGGTTATACTGAAGATTCAGAAGAAAAAGAAGACGATGAAAGTGGTTTTTTTGAAGATTTAGACAGTGATGATATTGTTCTAGATAGTGAAGATTTTAGTGATGAAAATATTTTAGATGACGATATCTTAGATGATGACGAAGAATAATAAAAATATAATCCAAGGGGGCAAAAATTGTGGATGAATTAGAAAATTTTGATAAAATGAAAATCGGCATTGCATCTGATGAGAAGATAAGAGAATGGTCACATGGTGAAGTAAAAAAGCCAGAAACTATTAACTACAGAACATTAAAACCAGAAAAAGATGGTTTATTCTGTGAGAAAATATTTGGACCTACAAAGGATTGGGAATGCCATTGTGGAAAATATAAAAGAGTAAGGTATAAAGGTATTGTTTGTGATAGATGTGGTGTTGAAGTTACTAAATCTAAAGTAAGAAGAGAGAGAATGGGGCACATAGAGCTTGCTGCCCCAGTAGCTCACATCTGGTATTTTAAAGGAATTCCAAGTAGAATAGCTTTAATGCTAGATGTTTCTCCTAAAGCTTTAGAAAAAGTTATATATTTCGCATCTTACATAGTAACAGATAAAGGTACAAGTACACTTTCAAAATGCCAAGTATTATCTGAAAAAGAATATGTAGAAGCAAGAGAAAAATTTGGTAAAGACTCATTTACAGCAGAAATGGGCGCTGAACCAGTTAGAAAATTGTTATCTGAAATTGACGTAGAAAAATTATCAGATAAATTAAAGAAAGAGATAGAAAAAGCTAGCGAGCAAAAAAAAGCAAAACTAGTAAAAAGATTAGATACTGTAGAATCATTTAAATTATCAGGAAATAGACCTGAATGGATGATTATGAACGTTGTTCCAGTTATTCCACCAGATTTAAGACCAATGGTTCAATTGGATGGTGGTAGATTTGCTACATCAGATTTAAATGATTTATACAGGAGAGTTATAAACAGAAATAACAGATTAAAAAGATTACTAGAGCTTGGTGCTCCAGAAATAATAGTAAGAAACGAAAAAAGAATGTTACAAGAATCTGTTGATGCTTTAATAGATAATGGAAGACGTGGAAGACCTGTTACAGGAGCTGGGAACAGACCATTAAAATCTTTATCAGATTTATTAAAGGGAAAACAAGGAAGATTCAGACAAAACTTACTAGGAAAACGTGTTGACTATTCAGGACGTTCAGTTATAGTTGTCGGACCAGAGCTTAAAATTTATCAATGCGGTGTGCCAAAGGAAATGGCAGTAGAATTATTTAAACCATTTGTTATGAAAGAATTAGTTGGACGTGGAATAGCACACAACATTAAAAATGCAAAAAGAATGGTAGAAAGATTACGCCCAGAAGTATGGGATATATTGGAAGATGTTATAAAAGATCACCCAGTACTTTTAAACCGTGCGCCAACACTACATAGATTAGGTATTCAAGCATTTGAGCCAGTTTTAGTAGAAGGTAGAGCAATAAAATTGCACCCATTAGTTTGTACAGCATTCAACGCAGACTTCGATGGTGACCAGATGGCTATTCACTTGCCTTTATCACCAGAAGCTCAAGCAGAAGCAAGGTACTTAATGCTTTCAGAAAACAACTTGTTAAAACCACAAGATGGTAGACCAGTTACAATTCCTACACAGGATATGATTTTAGGAAGCTATTATTTAACAATGGATTTAGACGGAGAAAAAGGAGAAGGCAAGTACTTTTCATCTCCAGAAGAAGCTATAATGGCAAATGCAAATGGCGATTTAGGAATGCATGCAAAGATATTTGTTAGAAGAACTGGTGTATTAAATGGTATGGATATTGAAAGAAAGGTACAAACAACAGTTGGTAGAATTTTATTCAATACAGGTATACCACAAGACTTAGGTTTTGTAGATAGAAGAAGTCCAAAGAATGCATTAAAATATGAAATTGACTTTGTTGTATCTAAGAAAAACTTAGGAACAATAATCGGAAAATGTATTAATGTTCATGGATTAAGCAGAACTGCAGAATTGCTAGATTATATTAAGTCTACAGGTTATAAATATTCTACATTAGGTGGAATTACAGTTTCTGTTGATGATGTGCAAGTGCCACCAGAAAAGAAAACAATAATTGCTGATGCCCAAGCACAAGTAGACCAAGTATTAAAACAATATAAGCGTGGTTTAATTACAAACGACGAGCGATATAATCAAGTAATAAAAATATGGGAAAAAGCTACAAACGATGTAAAAGAGGCAATGAAAAATAACTTCGATAAAGAAAACCCAGTATTCATGATGTCTGATTCAGGAGCCAGAGGTAACTTAGACCAGTTAAAACAAATTGCTGGTATGCGTGGACTTATGGCAAGTACAACAGGTAAAACAGTAGAGATACCAATCAAGTCATCATTCAGGGAAGGTCTAGATGCATTAGAGTACTTTATATCTGCCCATGGAGCTCGTAAAGGTCTTTCTGATACAGCTTTAAGAACAGCAGACTCTGGTTACTTAACAAGAAGATTAGTTGATGTTTCTCAAGATATAATAGTAAGAGAAGAAGACTGTGGTTCTAGGGAAGGAATTGAAGTTTCTGATATTAAAGATGAAAATCAAGTAATAGAAAAAATGCAAGAAAGATTATTAGGAAGATATCCATTAGACGATGTTAAAGATCCTACAACAGGAAAAATAATTGTAGATAAGAATACTTTAATTACAGAAGATTTAGCAGATAAAATAGTGGAAGCTGGTATTACAAAACTTAAAGTTCGTACAGTATTCCATTGTAGAACAAAACATGGTGTTTGTGCTAAATGCTATGGTATGGGATTAGCTAGCCATAAAGAAGTTGATATAGGAGATACAATAGGAATAATTGCAGCACAATCAATTGGTGAGCCTGGTACACAGCTTACAATGAGAACTATACACTCTGGTGGTGTTGCTGGTGTTGCAGATATCACACAAGGTCTTCCTAGAGTTGAGGAGCTTTTTGAAGCTCGTAAACCAAAGGGATTAGCTATAATATCTGAAATAGCTGGAACGGTAAAGATATCTGACGATAAGAAGAAACGTGAAGTAATTGTAACATCTAACGACGATAGCAGAACATATGTAATTCCATTTGGATCAAAACTAAAAGTTAGAGATGGAGATACAATAGGTGCTGGAGATCAAATTACAGAAGGTTCTAAGAACCCAGCAGAAGTATTAGCTATAAATGGACCAGATGGTGTATACCAATACTTAATACAAGAAGTTCAAAAAGTTTATAGAAACCAAGGTGTTGATATTAACGATAAACACATTGAAGTTATTGGAAGACAAATGCTTAAGAAAGTAAGAGTTGAAGATAATGGAGATACAGATTTACTTTCTGGATCACTTGTAGATATGTATGATTTTGAAGATAAGAACAAAGAAGTAATAGCTCAAGGCTTAAGACCTGCAACTGGAAAGAGAGTATTATTAGGTATTACTAAAGCATCTCTTGCAACAGATAGCTTCTTATCTGCAGCTTCATTCCAAGAAACAACAAGAGTATTAACAGAAGCAGCAATAAAAGGTAAAACTGATGAATTAATAGGATTAAAAGAAAATGTTATCATCGGTAAATTAATTCCTGCTGGAACTGGTATGAAGAGGTACAAAGATGTACAAATAAATACAGAAAAAGTAAATGAAGCAGAAGAAAATTCAGAAGAATCTGTAGATAATACAGATGACGATGAGACAATAGAATAATAATAAAAAAACTCTCATAGGATATATTAAATGTCTAAATGAGAGTTTTTTATGGTAATACTGAGCATAATTTTAGTGGTTATATTTACATTTGATGTAACCTTAAGTTTAAATGAGCAAACTGGAAAATATGAAATAAGTAAATAATCAAAAAGGTTCGTAATAAAAACGAATCTTACACATATAATTTACTAAAAACTATATGTGTGAGGTTATTATGATTATACTAAACAAAAAAAGAATAACATTAATCTTGTCTTTAGTATTTTTATCAATATTAGTATTTTTGCTAGAAACAGGAGAAAAAGAAAATCAATATATACAAACAGTAAGCTTGCCAGCATCAGATAAAACAATTGTAATAGATGCTGGGCATGGAAAACCAGATGGTCGGAGCGGTTAGTAATAATGGCGTGAGTGAAGCGGATATTAACTTAAAAATAGTTTTAAAGTTGCAGCAGTTGCTAGAACAAAGTGGAACGGAAGTAATATTAACTAGATCTGATGAAAATGCAATTTATGACTTAGATAAGAAGACACTAAGAGACAAAAAGAATTCAGATATAAAAAATAGAGTAAAAATAGGCAATAATTCTTCAGCTGATATTTTTGTAAGTATTCATCTTAATAAAATACCTCAAAGCCAATATAGTGGATGGCAAACTTTTTTCAAAGATGGTAATGAAGATAGCAAAAAACTAGCTACTTCAATACAGAACAATTTAAATGAGGCGATGCAAAAAGAAAATAAAAGAGAACCATTAAAAATTAACAATATATATATAATAAAAAAAGTAGAAATTCCTACAACGATAGTTGAATGCGGCTTTTTATCCAACCCAGAAGAAGAAAAGTTACTTCAGCAAGATGAATATCAAGATAAATTAGCATGGGGAATATACAATGGAATAATGCAATATTTCGTATAATTTTTCCACTTCTTGGAGAAAATATGTGTAAAACATATACCAAGGAGTGGATTTTTTGTGAAAAATAAAAAAGTGTTGAATATACAAGGAGCTGTTTTAGACAAGTATCAATTAGAGTCATATCTAAAGAAAATTGCATCTGACCATGTGTTAAAAGATAAGGCTTCTTTAGAAACATATCCAATTAATAGACTAAATGAAAATTATATTGTGATAAAGCAAGTGTATAAATTATTGAATGAACATATAAAAATGGGAATTCCAATACATCCAGCAGGAGAGTGGATTTTGGATAATTTGTATGTAATAGAAGAAATAGTAAAAAATATAACAAAGGACTTAACATTAAAAAAATATAAAAACTTTGTGTCTTTATCAAATGGAAGATATGCTGGATTTGCTAGAATATATGTGCTAGCAGCAGAAATGGTAGCATATACGGATGGGAAGATAGATAATAAAAATTTAGAAGAGATGCTTAGAAGTTATCAAAACAAAAAGGCACTAAGCATGGACGAGATATGGAATATAGGAACATTTTTGCAAATAGCACTTATAGAAAATATAAGACAAATTAGTGAAAGAGTGTATCTATCTCAGATTCAAAAATACAAGGTGGAAAATATATTATCAAAAACCATTGATAGAGAAAACCAGTCTAAATATAGAGAAAATAATGTAAATAGGGTGTATATAAAATCAGAGATTAACACCTTTGTGGAATATATGTCTTATAGGTTGAAAAAAATTCGGAAGGCAAGCATATCCATATTTAAAAATATTGGAAGAGGAAGTAAATAAGGCAGGAACTACAACGGAGGAGATAATAAAAAAAGAACATTTTGATATTGCTGTAAAGAAATTATCTATGGGCAATTGTATAACAAGCCTTAAGAATATATCACGTATAAACTTTTTGGAGATATTTGAAAGAATTAATGGGGTTGAAGATATTTTAAAGCAGGATCCTGCTAAGCAATACGAAAAAATGGATGTTAATACAAAAGTGTTGTATAGAAATACCATAAAGGAAATATCAGAAAAAACAAAATTATCTGAAATATATATAGCTCAGAAATGCTTAGAATTAAGCGCTAAAGGAGAAGGAAAAAAATCTCATGTTGGATACTATTTAGTTTCAGATGGGAAATATGTGCTATTAAATTATTTGCAAAATAAAAACAAGAAATATTTAACTAAAAAACAAAAAGCCGAGCTATATGTATTTGCAATATGGCTATTTACTGTAGTACTAGATTTAATATTTATAGAAGTATTGTATAAGCAAACATCAAACTTTTTATTATCAATAATTATGTTTGTTTGTATCTTGTTACCAATTGAAAATATAGTAACTAAAATTATACAATTTGTTTTAAGTAAAACGGTGAAGCCAAAATTGATTCCAAAGCTAGATTTTCAAAATGGAATTCCAGAAGAATATGCAACTTATGTAGTAATACCAACAATATTGAAAAGCAAAGAACAAGTAAAAAAATTGATGGAGAAATTAGAAGTTTTTTATATAGCCAATAAAAGTTCTAATTTGTATTTGGCATTGTTAGGAGATTGCAGCAGTAGTGATAAAGAAGAAGAAGAATTTGATGCAGAAGTAATTGAAGCCGGAGTAAATGAAGCAAAAAAATTAAATGAAAAATATGCTAATAACAGCTATGATACTTTCGGTTTTGTGTATAGAAAACGTATTTGGAATGATAAAGAAAATTGCTATTTAGGATGGGAAAGAAAAAGGGGAATATTAAATCAATTTAATGAGTATGTATTGGGAAAAATAAAAAATCCATTTAGAATAAATACATTAAACCAAATACCAAAAATAAAATATGTGATAACAATTGACTCGGATACAGATTTAACTCTTAACTCTGGATTAGAGATGATAGGGGCTATGGCTCATATTTTAAATAGACCTGAACTAAATGAGGAAAAGGATTTGGTTGTGTCCGGTCATGGGTTAATTGCGCCTAGAGTGGGAGTAAATTTAGAAGAAACACAAAGAAGTGTATTCTCTATGCTATATGCTGGGAAAGGAGGAACAGATTCATACACAAATGCAATTTCTGATTTATATCAGGATAATTTTGATGAAGGAATATATTCAGGAAAAGGAATATACGATTTAGAAGTTTTTGAAACTGTTTTAAATAACGAAATAAAAGAAAATACTGTACTAAGCCATGATTTACTAGAAGGTAGTTATTTAAGAAGCGGTTATGCATCAGATATAATGCTGATGGATGGATGCCCAACTAATTATATGAGTTATAAAAAAAGGCTGTATAGATGGACAAGAGGAGATTACCAAATTATATTATGGCTTAAGGATAAAATTGAAAATAAAAATGGAGAAATAAAGAGAAATCCACTTAATTTTTTAAGTAAGTATAAAATATTAAGTAATATTTTTAGAAGCAAATTGGAAACAGCTACTTTAATAACAATTTTGTATAGCTGTACCTTAAGTTTGGTATTAAAGTGCAATATATGGGGCTTTTTTGCCATAGCTTTAATTACAATGATTATTCCTTTTGTATTGGATTTAATTAATTTTGCTGTATGCAAAAAAGAAAATGATATAAAAACCAAAAGCTTTACAAAATCAATAACTGGTTTATCTGCTTCTTTTTATAGAGCAGTAATAAACGTGATGCTAATTCCCGATAAAGCATGGATGGCTGTAAAAGCTGAAGTAAAAACTTTATACAGATTATGCAGAAGTAAAAAACACTTATTGGAGTGGGAAACATCGGAAGAAGCAGAAAGAAATTCTAAAAAAGATTTATACTCATATTTTAAAAATATGTGTGCTAATATAATAGTTGGAATAGTGATATTATTAATAAATTTTTGGCAAATGGATGTGGGTGTAAAAACTGCACTTGCTGTAATAGCGGTATTATGGATTATAGCTCCAGTAATAATGCATAAAATAAGCAAAAAAGTAGAAGCAGAAGAGAAAAAGCTAAGCCAAGAGGATAAAAATTTCTTATTAGATACGGCCTATAAAACGTGGTTATATTTTAAAGAAAATTTGAACGAGAAAAATAATTTCTTGCCGCCAGACAATTATCAAGGTGATAGAAAACCAAATTTTATAGATAGAACTTCTTCAACGAATATTGGTTTGGCTTTACTATCAGTAATAGCAAGCTATGATTTAAAATTTGAAACTTTAGAAGATACAATAGATTTGCTATATAAAATGGTGGATACTATATCTGGTTTGCAAAAATGGAATGGGCATTTATATAATTGGTATAATATACAAACCTTGGAACCATTAGTTCCACGCTATATATCTTCGGTAGATAGTGGAAATTTTGTGGGATATTTATATGTGGTATTGCAATTTCTAGAGGAGGCAAAAGATAAATTAAAAGAAGACGAACAAGCAATATTAAAGATAAATTCAATGCTGGAAATTTTAGAAAATATTATAGAAACTACAGATTTTTCGAAGTTATATGATAGTAAAAACCGATTATTTTCAGTTGGATATAATGTGGAAGAAAATAAACTTACAGATTCTTATTACGATTTATTAGCGTCTGAAGCGAGGCAAACAAGCTTAGTAGCAATTGCTAAAAAAGATATTTCATCAAAGCACTGGCACAATTTAAGCAGAACACTAACTACATTAAATAATTATAAAGGACTTGTATCGTGGTCTGGAACTGCGTTTGAGTATTTGATGCCAAATATAAATATACCTCAATATCCAGGAAGTATTTTGGACGAATCTTGCAAATTCATGATTATGAGCCAAAAAATGTATGCTAATAAACTGGGAGTTCCATGGGGATTTTCTGAAGCGGCTTTTAACTTAAAAGATTTGTATAATAATTATCAGTATAAAGCATTTGGGATACCATGGCTAGGATTAAAAAGAGGATTGGCAGATGAGATTGTTGTGTCTAGCTATGGAACGATATTAGCACTGCCTCAAGATGCTCTGGGGGTAATGGCAAATATAAAGATTTTAAAAGAGCAAGGAATGTATGGGCAGTATGGATTTTATGAATCTATTGATTATACTCCAAACAGAGTTAGAAAAAATTGTGAAATAGTAAAAACATATATGGCACATCATCAGGGCTTGATTTTACTATCAATAGATAACTTTTTTAATGACAATGTTTTGCAAAAAAGGTTTATGAAAAATCCACAAATGCAGGCAATAAAAATATTGTTAGAAGAGAAAATGCCAGAAAACATGGTTATTACAAAAGAAGAGAAAGAAAAGGTTGAAAAAATAAAATACGTAGATTATGAAGATTATAGCTGTAGAAAATATAATAAAATAGACGAAAACCTAAACATTTCAAATGTGATTGCAAATGATAAATATTCAATCATTATGGATCAATATGGCAATGGATATAGCAATTATAATGGAATTCAAATTAATAGATTTAAGCCTACTGATGACGAGGCTCAAGGAATTATATTTTTTATAAAGGATATTAGAAATAAGAGAATATGGACTAACACATATTCTAGATATTTAGCAAAGCCTGATAAATATAGTGTTAGTTTCTATCCAGACATGAATAAAATTGTAAGGCTTGATGGTTCTGCAAGGACTACAACTAAGATTATTGTAGCAACAGATGAAGCGGTGGAGATACGAAGATTAGAATTAAAAAATATGGGAATTACAGAGCAAATTTTAGAAGTAACAAGCTATATTGAACCAATACTTTCTACCAAAATGCAGGATTATGCGCATAAAGCTTTTAATAATCTGTTTGTTTCGTATGAATATATAGAAGGTTTGAATACAATAATTGTGAAGAGAAATGCAAGAGATAAAGACGATAGAGAACTTTATATGGGTATTAAATTATATCAAGAAGATGATATTAATGGAGAGCTAGAGTATGAAATAGATAAAGAAAAATTTTATGGAAGATGTAACTTGAATCTTCCAAGAGAAGTAATTAATTCTAGTCCATTTAGTAAAAGAATTGAACACGTAACAGACCCAATAGTTGCATTAAAGAAAATTATTAATATACAACCAGAGGAAAGCAAGATTTTAGATTTAATAATAGCAGTGGCAGAAAGTAAGGAAGAGGCAATAGCAAATATAACTAAATATTCGAACAATGAAACTGTACAAAGAACATTTGAACTATCAAAGGCAAGAGTAGAAGCGGAAACTAGATATCTAGGCTTAAAAGCTAAAGATATAGAAGTTTATCAAAAACTTATGTCATATTTGCTATTTAAGCCAAAAGTAAATATATCAAAAAATAATATAAAAAGTGCATTATATCCTACTTCTGAATTATGGAAGTACGGTATATCTGGAGATTTACCAATTTTGCTAATAAGAATAAAAAATGTGAACGATATAGATGTTGTAAAAGAGGCAATTAATGCGTACGAATACTGGCGAAGCAAGGGTATAAATGTAGATTTAGTAATTTTAAATGAAGAAAAAGAAAGCTATGAAAATTATGTGAAAGATGCAGTAGAGTCTGCTGTGCTTAACAAAAATTTAAGCTATCTATTTAATATAAAGGGTGGAATTTACTGCTTAAATAATATTAATAAAAATGATGAAAAGCAATTGTTAAGAATGAAGGCTACTATGGAGATTAATGCAAGTAATGGAAGCTTAGAAGAGCATATTAATGAATACGAAGCAGAGTTGAAAGAGGCTGTAAAGCAAACTGTATATGAATCTAAAAAAGAATATGTGATAGAGGAACGAGAAGAGAAAAGCAATATAAATTTAGATGAAAAAAATCTGAAGTATTTTAACGAATATGGTGGATTTTCGCAAGACGGAAAGGAATATTTAATTAAAGTAAATAAAAATGCTAAGCTACCAACTGTATGGAGCCACATAATGGCAAATGAGCATTTTGGAACATTGGTAACTGAAAGCATGGGAGGATACACTTGGAAGGATAATAGCAGATTAAATAGGCTAACTGCATGGGCAAATAATCAAGTAACAGATATACCATCTGAAATTATATATCTTAAAGATTTGGATACTGGCCAAAAGTGGTCTTTGGGCTTGAATCCTATGCCAGATGATAATGATTACTATGTAACTTATGGCTTTGGGTATGCTAAATATGCACATTCTTCAAGTGGTATAGAACAGGAAAATACTGTTTTTATTCCACAAAATGACAGCGTAAAAATAAATTTATTGCATTTCGAAAATAGAAGACCTGAAAGTAGAAGATTGAAAATAGTATACTATATCAAGCCTGTAATGGACGAAGATGAGATAAAATCAAATGGTAATATAAATGTGGAATTTAATAATTATTCAAATGTTGTATTGTTAAATAATACAGGAAATGAAACTTTTGACGGAAAAATGTTTGTATCTAGTAGCGAAAAAATAAATTCTTATACTGGAAGTAAAACATCATTCTTTAAAAATACTAGTTTAAATAATCCGGATGGATTAGAACAATTAGAATTTAATGGTGAGAATTCTTATGGTGAAGACGGAATTCTAGCAATAAATTTGAATATAAAATTGGAGGCAATGTCCGGAAAGGATGTAGCAATTATAATTGGAGAAGAAGCAAGCAAGAGCAAATGTCAGGATATAGCTTACAAGTATTCAGATATAAATAATTGCAGAGAAGAATTGTTTAAAATAAAGAAATATTGGAGTGATATGATTAGCAAAATTCAAGTAGAAACACCAGTAGAATCAACTAATATATTATTAAACGGATGGCTAATATACCAAACTATTGAAGCAAGGTTACTTGCAAGAACAGGATATTACCAATCAGGAGGAGCTTATGGATTTAGAGATCAATTGCAAGATAGTATGGCTGTAAAATATTTTCTTCCTGAATTAACGAGGAACCAAATAATAAAACATAGTAAGCATCAGTTTCTTGAAGGTGATGTTGAGCATTGGTGGCATGAAGAAACGAAAAGGGGAATAAGAACAAGGTTTAGCGATGATTTATTGTGGTTACCATATGTTACTTGTGATTATATAAATTTTACAGGTGATTATGAAATTTTAGATGAGAACACTCCGTATATACAAGGCAAGATTTTGGAAAAAGATGAAAATGATAGATATGATTTTTATGGGCAGTCCGATGTTTGCGAAAGCATATATGAACATTGTGTAAGGGCAATAGAAAAATCATTGCAATTTGGAGAAAATGGTCTTCCTCTAATAGGCTCTGGAGATTGGAATGATGGATTTAGTAATGTTGGTGTAAAAGGCAAAGGAGAGAGTGTATGGCTAGGGTTCTTTATGTATGATGTATTACACAAGTTTATTCCAATTTGTGATTACAAGCAAGATATACAAAGAGCCGAAAGATATGCGCAAATACAAGAAAAATTGAGAAAAGCTTTAAATACAAATGGTTGGGATGGCAGATGGTATAAAAGAGCATTTATGGATGATGGCGAAATTCTAGGTAGCTTGCAAAATGAAGAATGCAGAATAGATAGTATATCACAAAGCTGGGCAGTTATATCAGGAGCTGGAGATAATGATAAGAAGTATATATCAATGGAAAGCTTAGAAAACCATTTGGTAGATAAGGCAGATGGAATTATAAAACTTTTAGATCCGCCGTTCGAAAAAAGCAAATTAAATCC
>USEX01000001.1 GCA_900553755.1 uncultured Clostridium sp. | reverse complement strand
TAAAAAATGAACCCTCCTTGTTAAACTTTTTGTCTAACATTTTGGGTTCACTTCAATTTTAGCAGGTGCTTTTTTCTTACATTTTTAGGTAAAATTGTCACACTTTGGTCACAATTAGGGCGAGAGTTGACTGAGTTAAACAAGTTTTAACAATAAATTTGTTGGAATTATGCACAAGTAGTGGTATAATTGGGGTAAATGAAAGGAGAGATTTATATGGATATAACAATTGATGTAGATAATTATAAGTTAAATGTAAGAGCAGCAGGAGTAATGATACATAATGGCAAAATTTTGGTTCATAGAAATATTAATTCTGACCACTATGCATTAATTGGAGGAAGAGTAGAAATAGGAGAAAATTCAGCTGATACAATTAAAAGAGAAATTAAAGAAGAATTAGGAAAAAACATAGAAATAACAGGATATATATCAACAATAGAAAACTTTTTTGAGATGAAAGGTTCAAAATACCATGAAATAATGTTTGTACATAAAATAGAATTTACAAATGAAGATGATAAAAAAATAGAATATACAATGAAAAATATTGAAGGAAAAGATTATTTGCAATATGAATGGATAGAGATAAATAAAATTGATGAGTATCCACTATTGCCAAGAGCTGTAAAAGAAGTTTTAAAAGAAAATAAATTTCCAATACATAAAATAAATAATGATTTGAAATAAAACAGGTGAAATATGAAAGTATTAACTATAAAGCAACCTTGGGCAACATTAATAATGTAGGGTAATAAAAGATTTGAATTTAGAAGTTGGCAAACTAAATATAGAGGAGATTTATTAATACATGCAGGGAAAGGAATAGATAAAGAAGTAATAAAAAGATTATCAAAATATATTCCAAAAGATATGCCAAGTGGAAAAATATTAGGAAAAGTAACATTAGTAGATTGTGTGAAAATGTCACCAGAATTTAAAGAGATGTTAGTAAAAGAGAATAAAGATATATACACAGATAGTTCTTTTAAAGAAAATTATGGTTGGCAGCTAGAAAATGTAGAAGTATTTGATGAGCCAATAGAAGCAAAAGGTAAATTGAGTTTGTGGGAATATGATTTAAAGGAGAAATGAGTTATGAAAAATATATTTATAGAATATCCAAAATGTTCTACTTGTAAAAAAGCAAAGAAGTGGTTAGAAAAAAACAATATTGAATTTATAGATAGAAATATTGTTGAAGAAACACCAACAGTTGAAGAATTAATCGAATGGATACAAAAGAGCGGGAAAGAATTAAAGAAATGGTTTAATACAAGTGGTTTAAAGTATAAAGAATTGAATTTAAAAGATAAATTAGTAACTATGAGTGACAAAGAAAAAATAGAATTATTAGCAAGTGATGGAATGCTTATAAAGAGACCAGTATTAGTATCAGACAAGGGAATATTTACAGGATTTAAGGAAGATAAATGGAATATATTAAAATAGAAGTATA
The DNA here is from genome assembly GCA_900553755.1 of uncultured Clostridium sp. Lineage (GTDB taxonomy): Bacteria > Bacillota > Clostridia > TANB77 > CAG-508 > UMGS1901. The sequence continues at coordinate 100,209 of USEX01000001.1, read as the reverse complement.
GTAATTACCAATAAAGGTAGTTACTATTTTTTCTGTGATAATCGGTAGACAATACTAAAATGTATGAAGATATAAATAAAAATTATATACCGAAAAATATAAAGACAACCCCCGCCTCTAATTTCTACAAGTTAAAGAAGGGAAACGGCGAGGGGAAGTGCTGAGTATATAGTTAGTGTAAAATTTATGTAGGCAAAAATAAAAAATTTTGTCTACATTTTTCAATTTAATATTGAAAAAACATGGTTAATCCAATAGAATGTAATCGACGAAAACCACATTTGAAAGGATTGATAACCATGTTTGATAAAATTATAACAAGTTATGAAGTGAAATTCAATGATTTAGAGAAAAAAATATTTAAATTTGTATGTTTTTTAGGATGTTTAATAATAAAATTGATGTTAGAGTCTTATGATAGAAAGTTGATGGATGCCAGAGATAAGAAAAAATATAGACATAAAGGATTACGAGAAACATCAGTAAATACCGTAATGGGCGAAATAAAATATAAAAAAAAGGGTAATGTATGAAGTTCAAGAAGAAGGAATTAAAAAAACAATATATTTATTAGATGAAAAATTGAAAATAAGTGTAGAAGGAAAAGTATCAAGTAATTTAGTAGAAAAAGTAGTTGAAACAATACCAATAACAGATTCATATAGAAAAGCAGAAGAAGTAATAGATACAACAACAAATACATCGTTATGCCATGAAAAAATAAGAGAAATCATATTAAAAATTGGAGATAAAATAACAAATAAAGAAAAAGAAGAAAGAAAATTATTTGATAAAAATCAGTTAGTTGCAGGATTAAAAGAAGTAACAGCATTATTTGAAGAAGCAGATGGATTATGGATAAATTTACAAGGAAAAGATAGAAAAGAAAGATTAGAAAAAAATAAAAAGAAAGCAGAGAAAGAAAATAAAGAATTCAATCCAAAGATGAAAATAAAAACAGAGTTAAAGTTGCATGTTATGTATGAAGGATGGAAAAAAGATGACCCAAGACATGGATTAGTAAATAAACAATATATAGCAGGAATAATGAAACCAAAAGAGATGGCGAAATTAAGAGATGCAAGAGTATTTAGTCAATATGATGAAAGTAAAATAAAATTAAGAGTAGTAAATGGAGATGGAGCAAAATGGACAAAAGGAATAACAGTAAAAGAAGGAATATATCAAAAAGATCAATTTCATATAATGCAAGAAATAATAAGAGATGTACCAAAAGAATATAGAAATATTTTTGTAGAATTAATAAATAAAAAGGAGTTTGAAAAAATAAAACCACCAATAGATGGATTAAAATATGAATTAGGAGGAGAATATCAAGGAATAAAGAAATTAAACAGATTAGAAAGTTATTTAAGTAATGATTTAGAAAGATATCAAGATTTAGTAGAAGTACCCGAAGCACCAGAAGGTATAGAATATAGAAATATGGGAACGCAAGAAAGTCAAATATTTAGTAAGTTAAAGAAAAGATTCTGCAGTGGAAGAAAAGCATTTGGAATACATGGAGCAAATGCATTAAGTAAGGTGTGTGTATTAAGCGAAAAAATCAAATTAGAAGATATAGAAACACCAATACCAATAGATACAAGTGTCGAAGATTGGATAAAAGAAATTGAAGAAAATGTAAAAAGAAACAAACAACATAGAGCAAATAGAAAAGAAACAGAAGAAAATAAAAATATAAAAAATGTAATAATAAATTCAAAATTCATGAAAGAAATAATTAAAATGAAAGAGTTTTCAGAGATGAAATGTAGTTTTTAAAAAGAAAAAGGCTATGTTTTATTAAGAGAACCAAAAATAAATAAAGGTTGAAAGCAAAGGCATTTGAGGATTAAAAATAAAAGATAAAAAAATTGCCTACATTAACTTGACACATACAATTTACAAAAATGTAAAAAAGCATATTGCAGATAATAAAAATAAATGATAAAATAATATAAAATTCGACAAAATATTACAAAAGATAAGGGGGTGAGATTATTATATGAAAAAAGAAAAAGGTATATCTTTAATAGCATTGTTGCTTGTAATAGTTATAATTGTTGGTGGTATATTTTTATTTAAAGTTATGTCAGATAAAAAGAAAACAGATAATACAAAAGCAAGTAGCAACCATAGTACAAGTACAAGCATAAACAATAACCCTACTACAAATAATAATGGTAATGCTCCAAGTACAAGCACAAACGATAATTCTAGTAGTGCTACTGGTTTAAGAAAAGAATTTAAAGATGCAATGGATAGTTACGAAGCTGCTATGGACGAATATATTGCATTTATGACAAAATATAATGCTTCTAAAGGAACAAATCCACAATTGATAAGTGCCTATGGAGAATATATGAAAAAATATATAGATGCAACTGATGCTTTTAAGAAATGGGATGGTAAAGAAATGAATAAAGAAGAAGCTAAATATTACGTTGACGTTCAAACAAGAGTTACACAAAAACTTATGAATGCTTCAATAGATATGTCATATCAATAATAATTATATAAAAAACTAATAACTTATAAAAAATAAATGATAGGACGTGATTTTCAATGAAAAGTCAAAAGGGTGTATCTTTAATAGTATTAATAGTTATAATTGTTTTAGCAATATTTGCATTAATTATGATATTTGGTGGAAGTAGTAATAATAAAACTAACACGAAAAGTAAAACATATGGACTTGGCGATACTATAACATTTGATGGTTTAGAATTAACTTTTGATTCAACTTATTCTTTTGATGTAGTAGCATCGACGATTGTTACAGATTACAATGGAGATTATATAAAATTAGGCGTTAACATTAAAAACGTATCTAATGAAAAAAATTCTTTAAGTGTGTTAGATTATCAGTTTTTTGGTTCACAAGGTACTCAGTTAACAGGGGTAGCAGGATACTTTGATGATTCCATTGAGCATTTAGGAGATTTAAAATCAGGTGCGTCAAAAAAATTATATTTCTACATTCCATATGATGGCAATGGAAGTTATAGCATTGATTTTAATAATTTGTCAGTTGAATTTAATGTTACTAAATAAAATTAAATATAAAAAATAAAGCCTTGCAATTTTCACTAGGTTTTATTTTTACACTAACAGCAGAAAACACTGATAAATAGTGTAATATATATCATTTAAAATTATCACATTTTTACCCCATTGAGTTAATATAAGTTAAAATAACTTAATGTATATTTTACTTGAATAGTAGTATTTGCAGTTGTTTTGAAATGGGATATAATAACTCAATTTACCAAAAATTTAACCCGAAGGTCGTAAGTTCGAGTCTTACCCACCCGCAACCACATTTATCAGGAACTTCAAGGTTCCTGATTTTTTTGTAATTATTGATTTAACGGCGGTTTAACGGCGGAATTATTTTTGAGTGACGGAAAAGTGACAAATTTTTGATAAAAAAGTTAAACAAAAATAAAGCAAGACCTTCGGGCTTCCAAAAATGATGATGAAAATAGAAAGCTGAAAGTATTGATATTATTGACTTTTTTATATGTAATGCAGTGCGGGTAGAAAACCCCAAGGTCAAAAACGTGAAACAAAATGTGATAAAAATCGACAAAAAGTTTCACATATTATTTTGGAATAACCCGAAGGCTATTTAATGTGAAATAAAAAAATAGATATAATATACACAGCACAATTAAATACAGCATTAGAAAAAACATACCCTTTAATATATGAATTAACATGTTTACAATGTAAATCAAAAGCTTATTTAATTGTTTACAAAAAAGAAAAAGAATTTAAATCTGTAATTATATATGAAAAAGCAGGAGGATGTTCAAGTAAAAATGCGCCAGAGGGAGTTAAATATTATTTAAATCAAGCATATCAAGCAAGAATAATTGGAGCAGAAAGTGCAAGTATGTCAATGTATAGAGCTGCAATGGATTTTCTGTTATTTGATCAAGGATATACAACAGGAATGTTAGGAAAAAAGATTGAGAATTTAGAAGAAGATATTAATAATAAAAAGGCACCTAAGTGGGCTATAGAAATTGATATAGATTATATGAAAGCTATTAAGGAGATAGGAAATAGTTCGATACATCCTAATGAAGGAGATATAGAGAAGCAAAAGGAAATAGATCAAAAACTTTTGAATATAGTTGACATTATTTTTTCTGAATTGCTTGATAAAATTTATTAACAACCAAATAGAAGTAAAAGAAATTTAGAAATTTTATATGATAAAATGAAGGCATTAAATAAATAGAAGAGAATAGAATCTCTTCTATTTTAGTTTGCACCAGATAAAACTTCATCCATGACATTAGCCACATCTTTAAACTCATCTTCAAAGAAATGTGAGTAAACTCTATCAGTAGTTTGTACACTTGAATGACCAACTTTTCTACTAATAATCTGAGTTTGAATCCCCTTAGAAATCATAAGAGTAACATTAGTATGTCGTAATCCATGAAAAGTAATTCTTTTCAAATTATGTTTTTTAATTTGTGACAAATGATTGACTAACCTACATGGAAAAATCGGAAAATGTAGGGGAAATATAGATTAAATTAAAAAATATGTTATAATGTTAAATATAAATAGTAAATGAAGGAGAAAAAAATGGAAAAAATAATTGTTATTGGAAGTCCTGGTGCCGGAAAAAGTTTATTTTCTAAAAAGTTAAAAAATATTACGAAATTACCATTGTATCACATAGATATGCTATATCATAAAAAAGATGGTACACATATTACAAAAGAAGAGCTAGAAGAAAAATTAAAAGAAATCTTTAAAACGGATAAATGGATTATAGATGGAAATTATCAAAAAACATTAGAATTAAGAATAAATGAATGTGATACTATATTTTTGTTGGATTTTCCAACTCAAGTTTGTCTTGAAGGTGCAAAATCACGAATCGGCCAAAAAAGAGACGATTTGCCTTGGGTAGAAGAGAAACTAGATGAAAATTTTAAACAATGCATTATTAATTTTACTAACGAAAAGTTGCCACAAATTTATAAGTTATTGGATAAATATAAAATGAATCATAGTATATTTATTTTTAAATCTAGAGATGAGGCTGATAATTATATACGTAATATGGAGAAAAAATATGCAAATATATAATTTAAAAAATAAATTAGAATATTTAGATGAAGTTGCAAAATTAGAATATGATGAATGGGCAGACAATAAAGAAGAAAATAGAAAATGTAGAATAGAAAGAAAAAAAGAGAAAATTTATAATGCATTTAATGATGAATCTTTTTGCAAGTTAATTTTAGTAGATAATAATAAGTTGATAGGATTTATATCTATATTTCCAAAAGATTGTGAAGAAGAAAAAGAACTAAAGCCATGGTATGCTACAATGTATGTAAAAAAAGAATATAGAAAAAAAGGATATTCTAGAATATTAAATGATGCCATATTAAAAGAGGCAAAAAATAGAGGATTTACAACAATATATCTAAAAACAGACTTAAAAAATTATTATGAAAAGTTTGGAGCAATTTTTATAAAAAAATTAAAAACAGGTGAAACTTTATACAAATTTGAACTTTAGTGATATTTTACAAATAAAAAAATATATAATATAAAAAAGAGGAGAAAGCTATTTAAAATGAATGATACCGTTATTTATTTAATTAGACATGCTGATACAGTTGAGGAAAATGGGATTAGAAACACAAATGAAAATTCTCAAATGATTAATGAAAAAGAAATATTGTCTATAAAAGGAGAAGAGCAATCTAAGAAATTAAGCGAAAATACAGAATTACAAAATCTTGATGTTATTTGGACAAGCAACTATACAAGAGCAAAAGCTACTGCAAAATATATAGCATATAAAAACAATTTACAATATAACATAGATAAAAGATTGAGTGAAAGAAAACTTGGAAATATGGATGATTTAGCAAAATTTATGAATAATAAAGAAACCAGAGATCCATCTCGTGAACAATTAGCTTTTCCAGAATTTAAAACTCGCGATGGTGAAAGTGCAAATGATACTAATAAAAGGATGAATGAATTTTTTAATGAAATACTTGAGAAATATGAAGGAAAGAGAATAGCTGTTATAGGTCATGGTGGAACAATAAAATTCTATTTGTTAAGTTTTTGCAAAGTAAACGAAAGATTAAATCTTGAATACAAGGAAAAGGAGTTGGCTATAAATTCTCCATGCTTATTGAAAATGACTTTTAGGAAAAATGAATTAGTAAATTTAGAACAAATGAAATTATAAGAACGAAAAATCAGTAATATTTGGAACTTTAATACAATTGTTAGATTTTATTAGAGATTCATATAGCGATTCAGAAGTTTCTGATAAAGACTATTTAAATTTATATTCTAGTGTGGATCTTTTGGTAATTGATGATTTAGTAAAAGAAAAGCCAACAGAATGGGTATTAGAAAAATTATTTTTGATAGTGAATAATAGATAATAATTATTTGCCGATTGTTATAACCACAAATTATAACAGAAATCAATTAAGAGAAAGATTATGTATAAATAAAAATTATAGTATTGTTGATTCAATAATTTCAAGATTATATGAAATGTGTGGCTGTATTGAAATTAAGGATGATGACCATAGAATGAGCGATTCCCTAATTAGGGAATCGCTACAAAATAGTTGAGATAACTGGAGTATAAGCTAAATTAATTTAGATGCGAAATGATTAGTGGCAGATAAAAATGTCACTTTTCTTTTTATATTGTTTTAGAGCAAAAAGAATTAAAATAAGAGAAATGTTTTTAGCAAGATTCCCCTTTGTGCATACAAAGGGGGCTTGATAGTTGGGACAGTCCCAAACCCTTTTATGAAATGGAGATGATAATTTGAAGAAAGATAAAATTATAACAATTAGAGTTAGTGAAAAAGAGAAGAGCGGATTGATTGAGAAAAGCAAAATTGCTAAACTAAGTTTATCAGAATATTTGATTGAACAAGGTTTAGATAAAGAGATAGTTATAGTTGATGGATTAAATGAAGTTGTATCAGAATTTAGAAGGATAGGAAATAATATAAATCAATTAACGTATTTGTCGAATAGTGGAAGGATTTATACTGTGGATTTAAGTGAGGTGAAACAAGAAATAGGAAAGGTATGGAATGTAATTAATGAGTTACAAAATAAGTGGTAAGAAAACACTAGAAATTATAAAAACTTTTCGACAAAATAGTTTAAAATATTGGGATTTTTATTGTTAAAAATTGGATTGTGTGATATAAAATAAATAGGATAATTAGAAATTTTTTGGAGGATAAAATGAATAGTGAAGAAGAGTTACAAGAACTAGAAAAAAAATTATATGCTGCAGCTGATAAAATGAGAGGAGCAGTTCCAGTATCTAGTTATAAATTTATAATATTGGGATTAATATTTTTAAAATATATATCTGATGCATTTGAAGAAAGATATCGCCAATTAGTTGAAAATGGAGATGGAATGGAAGAAGATAGAGATTCATATACAATGGATAATATCTTTTATGTTCCAGCTAAAGCAAGATGGGAATATTTAAATGCACATTCTAAAGATGCAAATATAGGACAATATATAGACGAAGCACTTGATGAAATAGAAAAAGAAAATCCATCATTAAAGGGAGTATTAATAAAAGAGTATAACAGCCCAGATTATAGAAACGTAAATCTTGGAGAATTAATAGATTTATTTACAAATATAAAAATTGGAAGTAAAGAAGCTCAAGATAAAGATATTTTAGGAAGAATATATGAATACTTCTTAGGAGAATTTGCAGCAAAAGAATTACAAAAAGGTGGAGAATTCTATACTCCGGCATGTCTTGTTAGAACAATGGTAGAAATGATAGAGCCATATAAAGGAAGAATATATGATCCATGTTGTGGATCAGGAGGAATGTTTGTACAAAGTACAAAATTTATTGAAAGACATCAAGGGAAAGTACAAGATTTAGCAATATATGGACAAGAAAAGAATCCAACCACATGGAAATTAGCAAAAATGAACTTAGCAATTAGAAGTTTAAATGGTGATATTGGAAAATTTGCAGATGACACATTTCAAAATGATTTACATAAAGGATTAAAAGCCGATTTTATTTTAGCAAATCCACCATTTAATATAAGTGATTGGGGACAAGAAAAATTATTGCAAGACCCAAGATGGAAGTATGGAATACCACCTAAAGGAAATGCCAATATGGCATGGGTAGAACATATGATAGATAAATTATCAATAAATGGTAAAGCAGCAATAATATTAGCAAATGGAGCATTATCTTCTGATACCTCAGGAGAGGGAGAAATAAGAAAAAATATATTAGAAGCAGATCTAGTAGATTGTATTTTAGCAATGCCATCAAATTTATTTTATACAGTTACAATTCCTTGTAGTATTTGGATTATAAATAGAAATAAAAAGCAAACTGAAAAAACATTATTTATTGATGCAAGAGAAATGGGAAATATGGTTACAAGAAAGTTAAGAGAACTTTCTGATGAAGATATTAATAAAATTTCAAGTACATATCATCATTTTATTAATAATGTAAATTACGAAGATATTGCAGGATTTTGCAAAGTAGCTGATATTTCTGAAATAAAAGAAAACAACTATGTCTTAACACCAGGAAGATATGTTGGAACAAAGGAAGTTGAAGACGATGGTATGCCTTTTGAAGAGAAAATGAAAGACTTAACATCAAAATTGACAGAGCAAATGCAAGAGAGTGCAAAACTAGATGAAGAAATAAAAAACAATTTGAAAGCAATAGGATATGAAATATGAGAAAAGTAAATATATTTTTGGATACAAATGTAATAGAAATTCAAAACAAGAAATTATTTGAATTTAAATTTAATAATGTATATGCTAGATTAAAAAAATTTATTACATATAATGGTTATAATAATTTTAAAATAATTATTCCACAAATAGTATTGGATGAAATATATAAACATTATATTGAAGAGTACAAAAATATACAAGAAAAGTTAGATAATTTAGATGATGGGTATAATTCAATAAAATCAGATATTGTAAAAGTTGGATATGACATTAATATTATTAGAAATAGATATTCTAATGTAAAAGAGTACGAGGATTATTTAAAGCCGAATTTCAATAAATATATTTCAAAAGAGAAAGAATATATGGAAGTTTTATCATATCCAAGCAAAGATAAATTTTATCCCATTATAGAAAGAGCTATTCAAAAGAAGAGACCATTCTTTTTTGGAGGAACTAATAACAAAAAATTTAGTGATGCTGGATTTAAAGATGTTGTTATATTAGAAAGTATTAAAGAAAAGATGGAGAAAGAAAATTCTGAATATATAATTGCGACTAATGATAATATATTTAATGGCTTAAATTGGAATGATGAAATAAAAGAAAGAAGAGGTAAAGCTACAAGTGCAAAGAACGATACAGATATTGTTGATTTTATCTGTAAAGAATACAATTTAAGGGATTTATCTGAGTATATAGAGTTTTCAAGAACAGAGTATTTTTCAGAAAAAATTAGTAATGCATTAGGAAAATCAATAGTAAGAATAAAAAATATTAAATTTGAAGAATGCGAAGATAACAACGTTGTTATAATAAAATGTAAACTAGAAGATAGAAAAAATATTAATGTTATTTTAGATGAAACAAAAGAATTTATAAAAGTTACAAATGAAAGTGATGAAATTATATTTCAGTGGTAGAATAATCAAAAAAGGTAGGTATAAAATGCAGTTTAATAAAATTAAATTAAAGGAAATAGCAGATATTAATATGGGACAATCTCCAAGTGGAAGTTCTTACAATAATAATGGAAGAGGGATTCCTTTTTTACAGGGGAATAAAACTTTTAATTTTTTATATCCAACAATTGATACTTGGACAACAGAACCAAAAAAAATTGGGAAAAAAAATTCAGTATTAATGAGTGTAAGAGCTCCGGTAGGGGATTTGAATATAGCTAATAAAGACATATGTATTGGCAGAGGTCTATGTTCAATAGAAATGAAAGATGGTAATAATCAATATTTATATTATTTGCTGAAAAATTCTATAAAAGAAATTAAAATGAAATCTACTGGAACAGTATTTGATTCTATAAATAGAAAAGAATTGGAAAATATAGAGATTCTAGATTTTGATAAATCGCAGCAAAAGAAAATATCAAAAGTATTATTTGATATTGATAAAAAAATAGAATTAAATATTCAGACAAATGATAATTTGTTATATAATGTGGCTTAAGAATTAAACAAATGATAATTTGTTAGAATTGTCTAAACAGTTATTTTTTAAATATTTTAATGATAATAATAAAAATAATTACATTAAAGAATTAACTTTAAAAGAATTTTGTAATATTAAATACGGAAAAGGACTACCAACAAAGAATATATTATCAGAAGGTTATCCAGTGTATGGTGGTAACGGGATTATAGGGTTTTATAAAGAAAAAATGTATGATGAATCGCAAGTTCTTGTTTCATGTAGAGGTGCAGCATCAGGCAAAGTCATATTTACAAAGCCAAACTGCTTTGTTACTAATAATTCATTGATATTAGAATGTGATAGAAAGTATTATTTTTATCTAAAAGAATTATCATTATTAAATCCTTATTATTCGTATACAACCGGTTCTGCACAACCACAAATAACGATTGACAATATTAAAGACATTATTGTTAAAGTTCCAAGTGATGCTATTTTAAAAGAATACAATAACATTGCAAAACAAATACAAAATAAGTATTTTTTAAATATTTCTCAAAATGAAACATTAGAGCAATTAAGAGATACACTACTACCAAAACTTATGAGTGGAGAAATAGACTTAGATAAAATAGAAATATAATCATACAAATTACTATTTGTTTAACTAATTTACATAAAATGATATAATATTCTTTAGAGGAGGAATATTATATGATTAAAACAGACATAATTATTAACATTACAAATGATATGGCACTTGTATTAACTCAATATCAATTAGAAAAATTAAAAGAAACACTTGAGAATAATTTAAAAAAAGTTGAAATAAATATTTTAACTGATGAAAAAGAAAAACAACAGATAAAAGAAACCAATGATAATTATATAAATATTTTTCTTTCTGCAAAAGAAGTAGAGGGTTGTTCAACTAGAACTTTAAAATACTACAGAGAAATCATCGAGAAATTAATAAATACAATAGATAAGCCAATTAAAGAGATTCAAACAGAAGAAATCAGGAAATATTTAGCAGATTACAAAGAAAATACAAAATGTAATGCAGTAACTATTGATAATTTAAGAAGAGTTTTATCTAGTTTTTTTGCTTGGTTAGAGGATGAAGACTATATTATAAAGAGTCCCGTTAGAAGAATACATAAGGTAAAAACACCAACAATAATAAAAGAAACTTTAACAGATGAAAATCTTGAAAAATTACGAGATACAAGTAATTGTATTAGAGATTTAGTATTAATTGAATTATTATATTCAACGGGAATAAGAGTTGGAGAATTAATAAAATTGAATATTTCAGATATTAATTTTGAAGATCGATCTTGTAAAGCATTTGGAAAAGGAAATAAGCAAAGAGAAGTATATTTTGATGCAAGAACAAAAATACATCTAAAACAATACATAAACACTCGACAAGATGAGAATGAAGCATTATTTGTTTCGAAAAATAAGCCGTACCAAAGACTATCAATTGCTGGAATTGAATTGATAGTTAGAAAAATAGGATTAGAAACAGAAATAAATAAAGTTCATCCACATAAATTTAGAAGAACACTAGCAACAATGGCAATTGATAAAGGTATGCCAATAGAACAAGTACAAAAATTATTAGGACATGTAAAAATAGAGACAACTATGCATTATGCAATGGTAAATCAAAATAATGTGAAAATATCACATAGAAAGTATATAGGATAGGAGAAAGTTTTATGAAATTAAAAGATATAGGTAAAATTGTAACTGGAAAAACTCCATCAACTAAACAACTTGAAAATTTTTCAGAACTAGCTGATAAGTATTTGTTTGTTACTCCAAGGGATATGAAAGATAATTGCAAATATATAGAGAGCACGGAACGATATTTAACATCTTTTGTAGAAGATAAATTTAAATCACAAATAATTAAAAAAGATAGTGTATGTATCAGTTGTATAGGCTCTGATATGGGAAAGGTATATATGATTAATAGACCAGGAATTACAAATCAGCAAATCAATTCTATAACAGATATTAAAGATATATGCAATCCTCACTATTTATATTATTATTTTAGTGATAAAAAAGAATATTTAAAAGGAATCGCTGGCGGATCAACAATGCCAATACTTAATAAATCAACTTTTGAAAATATAGAAATAGATTTACCAGCTAGAAATATTCAAGATAAAATTGTAAAAATATTAAATAATATAGATAATAAAATTGGATTAAATAATAAAACAAATGATAATTTGTACAAGATTTTAGAACAATATATTAAGGAACATTATTATAATAATGAATTTGTGCGAAATGGGAATGTTAATGATATAGGAAAAATTCAAGGTGGTTACGCATTTAAAGGTAAAGATTTACTAAATGAGACTACAAACAACAAAATTTTAAAAATAAAAAACATAAGTGCAAGCGGAGTTGATATAGATAATACTCAATGTGTATATGATGAAGTGGCTGACAAAGTAGACAAAAAGTTTTTACTATTAAGAGGTAATGTAATTATAGCAATGACAGGGGCTGAATTAGGAAAAACAGGATATTTATATGGACAAGATTATAGATATTTCTTAAATCAACGTGTTGGTGTTATAAGAGGAAATGATAAATATAGTGAATTATATTTAAATTGTTTATTTCTATTAGAGGATATGCAAAATACGCTAAATTCAAAAGGATATGGTAGTGCTCAACCTAATATTAGCACATCAGATATTGAAAATATTGAAATTCCAATTCCTAAAGAAGATGAATTAGAGACATTTTATGAAAAATGTAATCCAATTTATAGCAAAATGATTTTAAATAGTGAACAAAATCAATCATTAACACAGTTAAGAGATGCATTACTACCAAAACTTATGAGTGGAGAAATAGACTTAGATAAAATAGAAATATAATCATACAAATTACTATTTGTATGATTAAAAATGGACAAATAAGCAGTATATAATAATGAAAAACTGAAAAAAGTATAAATATAGTAATAAAATAATATAATTTAGGGGGCAAATTATGTTTGATGAAGCAACACTAGAAAAAATAACAATGGAATTATTAACAAACTTAGGATATGAAACATTAAATGGATATGAATTAGAAAGAGAAAATTATTCAAATGTAATACTAGATGATGACTTAGAAAGAGCGATAACAAAATTAAATAAAAATATTACAAATGAAGATATTAAAGAAGTTATCCGTTTAATAAAGAATTTGGACAATAATAATACAATATTAAACAATAAACAATTTACACAGTATTTATTAGAAGGAATAAAAGTTCCAATTCAAGAAGATGGAACAACTAGATACAAAACAATAAAAGTAATTGATTTTAATAATATAGAAATAAATACATTTAAAGCAATTAATCAATATACAATTATTGAAGAAAGTGAAAAACGTCCTGATATAATTGTGTTTATTAATGGAATGCCCCTAGTAGTTATTGAATTAAAAAGCACAACGAGAGAAGAAGTAAAATTAGAAGATGGATATAACCAGTTAAAAGGATATCAAAATGTACATATTCCAACATTATTTTATTATAATCAATTTTTAATAGTGAGTGATGGTGTACAAGCAAGAGCAGGAACTATAACAAGTCCATGGAGTAGATTTTCAGAATGGAAAAAGATTGAAGATACAGATGTTGTAAAAGAAAATATGGCAACACATAATACATTATTTAATGGAATGATGAGAAAAGACAGAATAATGGACATTATAAATAACTTTATAATGTGGAGTGGAGATAATAAAATTTTAGCAGCATATCATCAATATTTTGGTGTAAAAAAAGCAATTAAAAGCACAGAAAAAGCTTATAACGAAAGAACAGGAAAAGCAGGAATATTATGGCATACACAAGGATCAGGTAAAAGTTTTTCTATGGTGTTCTATTCAGCAAATATGATAAAAATATTAAAAAATCCAAGTATTGTTGTAGTTACAGATAGAAATGATTTAGATGATCAATTATTCAATACATTTTCACAGTGTTCAGAATTTCTAAAACAAAAACCAGTGCAAATTGAGAGTAGGACAGATTTAAATGAGAAGCTTGATAATAGAATATCAGGAGGAATATTTTTTACAACATTACAAAAATTTGAAGAAGAAACAGGAGTATTTAGTAAAAGAGATGATATTTTAGTTTTAGTTGATGAAGCACATAGAAGTCATTACGGCATAGATGCTACAATGAAATTTGATAAAGAAAAAATGATAGCATATAAAAAATACGGAACTGCAAAATATTTACATACAGCATTTCCAAATGCTACTTATATTGGATTTACAGGTACCCCAGTCGAAACAAAAGATAAGTCAACATCAGAAATTTTCGGAAATGTAATAGATACATATGATATGACTCAAGCAATTCTCGATGGCGCAACAGTACCGATTATGTATGAAGCAAGGATGGCAAGAGTTGGATTAAACCAAAAGATATTAGATGAGATAGACGATTATTACACATATCTTGAAAAGGATGAAGGTGTAGATGAAGAAACATTAAATGAATCTAAAAAAGAAATGGCAAAAATGCAAGAAATTATTGAAGATCCAGATAGATTAGAACTTATAGTAAAAGATATTATAAAAAATTATAGTGATATTGAAAATACAGTTGCAAATAAAGCAATGGTTGTTGCTTACTCAAGAAGAACAGCATATACAATGTATAAAAAATTTTTAGAATTAAAGCCAGAATGGAAAAATAAAATACATATGGTAATAACATCAAATAATAAAGATGATGAAGAAATGCAAAAAGCAATTGGCTCTTCAAAAGATAAACATCAACTTGAAAAAGACTTTAAAGATTATAATTCGGAATTCAAAATTGCAATTGTTGTGGATATGTGGCTTACTGGATTTGATGTACCATCACTAGGGACAATGTATGTAGACAAGCCAATGAAAGCACATAACTTAATGCAAGCAATAGCAAGAGTAAATAGAGTATTTAAAGACAAACAGGGAGGACTAATTGTAGATTATATTGGATTAAAAAGATGGTTAATAGATGCATTAAAGACTTATACAAAACGTGATCAAGGAAACGTAGTAGACAATACGGAAATTGTTAAAGTTTTAATGGACAAAATCGAATTAATAAGAAATATATTTCATGGATTTATATATAGCCATTTTGCTACAACAACAGATAGTGATAAGTATGAAATAATTATGGCAGGAGCAGATTGGGTTTTAAAAGATGAAAAGACTAAGAAAGAATTTTTAAAATATAGTTATGATTGTAAAAATTTATATTCATTATGTGCAGGAGAACTAACACAAGAAATAAAGGATGAAATATTATTTTTTATTTCAGTTAGATCATTTATAAAAAAGTTAAGCAATAGTGGAAATACAATAGATAGCAAAGAAATTAACGAACATGTTGGAAAAATGCTTGAAAGAGCAATCCAAGATGATGAAATGTTACAAATTGGAAAAGTACAAAATAGTAATAGAATAATGCTTCTAAGTGATGAATTGATGAATAAAATAGCAAAAATGCAAAAAAAGAACATTGCAGTAGAAATCTTGAATCAGGCATTAAAAGATTATGTTGAAAAAGTGGGAATACAAAATATTGTTATGCAAGAAAAATTCTCTACAAAATTTCAAAAAATAGCAACAGCATACAATGAAAGAACAAGTGTAGAAGATATAGAAAAAATAATACAAGAAATGATAAATCTAAAAAACGAAATTGAAAAAGAACTAGCAGCAGGAAATGAATATAATTTATCAGTTGAAGAAAAAGCCTTTTTTGATGCATTAGGCAATGATCCTCAGGTTAAAGAATTGATGAAAGATGAAACTTTAGTAAAAATAGCAAAAGAATTAGTAGATACAATAAATTCAAATATGACAATAGATTGGGATATTAGAAAAGATGCTAGAGCTAGAATGAGATATGAAATAAAAAAACTATTAATAAAATATGATTATCCACCAGTTAAAAGAGATTCAGCAGTTCAATTAGTTATTAGACAAGCAGAATTACAATGCAAAGGAATGATTGAAGAAAACTAATATATAAAAGGGGATTAATGCAAATGAATGAAAAAATCACAGAACAATTTATTGTAGACAAAATCATAGAATTTATGATAAATAAAGAAAATGGTAATTGGCATGAAGAAAAAGTAAAAAAGAGTGAATTACATCAACATGGTGTTGATATAAAATTAGTTGGTGGTAAAAGAAATAGTGAATATTTTTATATTGAGTGTAAAGGCAAATCCTATGCAAAATCTGCTAAGTCAATCAATAGAGAGGGATGGCTAAATGCTTTAGGGCAAATAATAACAAGAATGGATGTAAAAAGATATTCTATGTCCAAAACAGATGGAAAAATATCAGGAATAAATCATGCATATAAATATGGATTAGGACTATATTGGGAATCAGCACAAGTTGCATTAAGAAGAATACCAAAGGAAATAGCAGAAATTTTGTGTTTACATATCTTTTCAGTAAATGATAAGGGAGAAGTTAAGTATTTTACTCCAAGTAGATTTGGAAAAGACTACTCTAATGAAGAATTCTAAAAGAAGGTGAGAATTATGATATACATTACAGGCGATACACATAGTGATTTTCAACGATTTACCGAAGAAAAATTTCCAATACAATCAGAAATGACGGAAGATGATTATGTAATAATATGTGGAGATTTTGGTGGAGTATGGACATTTGAAGAAGAGAGTAGCAGAGAAAAAGAGCTACTAGATTGGTTAGACAATAAAAATTTTACCACATTGTTTGTAGATGGAAATTATGAAAATTATACAAGATTATATAATCATCCAATTGAAGAATGGAAAGGTGGAAAAGTACACAAGATAAGAGATTTAGTATTACACTTAATGAGAGGAGAAATTTTTGATATTGATAATAAAAAAATATTTGCTTTTGGTGGTGCTAAATCGCATGATATTCAAGATGGAATATTGAATTTAGATGAAGAAGAAAAAATATATGAGTATCGTAAAAGAGGAGCATATTTTAGAATTAGAGATTTTTCATGGTGGGATTTAGAGCTTCCCACAAAGCAAGAAATGGAAAATGGAATAAAAAATCTAGAAAAAATAAATTACAAAGTAGATTACATCATATCTCATTGTTGCCCAACAAATGTACAAGCATTAATAAATTCAACATATAAAAGAGATGTTTTAACTGACTATTTACAGCAGATTTCAGAAAAATGCACATTTAAAAGATGGTATTTTGGACATTATCATGATTATAAGCAAGTAAATTCACAGTTTACTTTATTATATGAAAATATTGTACCATTAGAATATGAAAGTATATTTGAATAAATATTGAATTTTTATTTGATTACAAAATAAAATCCGATATTATATTACATAATTAGATGACTTTTAAAAATATGATATAATTATATTGCTAAAAATAAAAAAGGAGGGGATGTTATGCCAAATATTTCTACAGGAATTAATTTAGATTCTAATTTTTTAAACTTAAAAGCTATAGAAATAAAAGAAGTACGACCAGAAATTGAGAAATTATTAGTAGATAGTGAAAAAATAATGTGTGCATTTAAAACTATTAGAGATCAGGTTATATTTACTAATAATAGAATTTTTGTTGTGAATGTAAAGGGAGTCACAGGTAAAAAAATTGCATATTTTTCATATCCGTATTCAAAAATACAGTATTATGGAATAGAAACAGCGGGTTTTATGGATATAGATAGCGAACTAATCCTTACATTTAGTAATGGACATATATTACAATTTGATTTTAAATCAAATGTTGATATAAGAATGATAAATTCGCTTATATCTAAATATGTGTTATAAAATACGAATAATAACGAAACGTTATGCAGAAGTTTGAATTATTTGTATATAGACAGATAAAACTTCGATACATAATCAAGTAAAAAATAATAGGGAATATCAATAAAATTTGAGAAAAAATCTCAAAAACATTGATATTTCCTTTATTTTTATTACTTTTAAAAAAAATTACATAGGAGCCATTTGAAAAAACTACTGAAAAATCAAAAGTTTTTTCATAATTTTGAAAGAACTTGACTATAATAATAAAAGATAGTATAATTATTATAGTTAGGAGGAGATTTATGGAAATAATAAGTAGAGAAAATTATTTATCTATATTAAAAAATTTCAAAGATCAACAAATAATAAAAGTTATCACAGGAATAAGAAGATGTGGGAAATCAACATTACTTGAAATTTTTCAAGATTACTTAAAAGAAAATGGAGTAGAAGCAAAGCAAATAATATCAATAAATTTTGAAAACGCAGATTATGAGGAATTACAAGACAGAAAAAAATTATATGAATATATAAAAGAAAGATTAGTAAAAGGAAAAAAGACATACGTTTTTCTAGATGAAATTCAAAATGTAAACGAATTTGAAAAAACAGTAGATAGTTTATTTATAAATAAAGATGTAGACTTATATATAACAGGTTCAAATGCATATTTATTATCTTCAGAATTAGCAACATTGCTTACAGGAAGATATATAGAAATAAAAATGTTACCATTATCGTTTAAAGAATATTTATCAAGCTTTGAAGATAAAACAGACTTGTCAAGAAAATTTAGAGATTATCTAAGATATAGTTCATTTCCTCAAGCAGCCCAATTATATAAAATAAACCCAGAAAATATAAATTTATTTTTAGATGGAATATATAATACTATTTTATTTAAAGATGTAATGCAAAGAAAGGGAATAACAGATAAGAATGTCTTAGAAAGAGTTACAAAATATTTGTATGACAACATAGGAAATAGAACAAGTATGAAAAGCATAAGTGATAATATTGAAGGAATAGATAAAAATCCATCATATAATACAATTTCAAACTATGTAGATGCATTAATAGATAGCTATTTAGTATTTAAAGCCAACAGATATGATATTAAAAGAAAAGAGTTTTTAAAAACTCAAGAAAAATATTATGTAATAGATATAGGATTAAGATATTATATGTTAGGACAAGGCTCTGGTCGAGATATGGGGCATATATTAGAAAATGTTGTGTATCTTGAATTGTTGAGACGAGGATATGAAGTATATATAGGAAAATATGATGATTTAGAAGTTGATTTCGTAGCAAGAAAGCCAGAAAATACTATATATTATCAAGTTGCATTAACAACTAGAGGAGAAAATGAAGGAGATAATAAAATTTTAGATAGAGAATTAACTCCATTGAGGAAAATAAATGATAATTATCCTAAATACATTTTGACATTAGATGATGATTTAGATGCAGACTTTGATGGAATAAAGAAGATAAATGTATTGGATTGGTTAATTGATGAAAAAAATAATTAATTTAAAAAACAAAATAATAATGAAATTGTTTGGCTCTATTGACATAGAGCCTTTAATTTATATAATTATTGTATAAAATATAAGAAAGGTGAGAGATATAAAAGGTGTATAAGTTAGTAAAAGTATTAGGGCATATAGTAACATATGAAGTATAGAATATACAATTTTATATGTTATTTATGCTTTTATTATATTTGGTATATTAATAGTTTTAAAAATAATTGGAATTATTCCTTTTGCAAGTAATTTTGATGAAAATTTATTTGATTTTATTACACAATATTTTAATAATTTAATTTCGACAAATTTTGCATAGATAATGTGGTAATTTTATAGGTGGGGATTACAATGGCAAAATTAAATATTTATAATCAAGAGCATGGGTAGATAAAGAATCTGGATTAGTAATGAGAACTATGAATGGTACATGGATAACAGAAAGATTTTATGAGTTTGATGTAATAAAAGATGAGGATATTCAAAAGCCTGATATATCTGACTGCAGAATACGTGAGGAAAATTAATTTTTTGACTAAAAGATAACAACATGTTATAATATTAAAGGCGTGTAATAATAATTTTGAGGAGGAAAGTATATGCTGTACATGTCAACAAAAAAACTAGAAGAAAGGTTACAGTTCTATCGGGATTCGATAATAAAAACAGAGAAAATCATGACGGAACTCAAACGTCAGCGAAAGGAATTGGAGAAATTGATTTGCCAGAATAGAATAGATTCGAAAAATCTATTAAATGACTGGAAGAAGTTAGAAACTCCTGTGTATGAAACGCAGCTGAAGATTCAAGAGAACCTTAGAAAGAATCGCAAAGATTTCATAAAGCTTACTTGTAAAAGTAAGGCATTGAAGGATTTGCAAAAAAGAATGCAATATTTGCATGCTGACTTCATTAAAGAGGCATACAATACAAAGACATATTATGAAGCAGTTAGAAAAAAGTAGCTTCCTCAAGATATCTACCTAGCATAATTGTTAGGTAGATATTAATTTTATGTTGATAAAATTATGTAGTTATGATAAAGTATAAAATAGTAAAGAGGTGATTTTGTGATTGATTTGGAAGAAAATGCTAAAAAAATTAATACTTTAAAAGAGAAATTACAAGAAATAGGTGATTCACTTTGACATTGATTTATTGGAAAAAGAGCTTAAAGGATTAGAAGAAAAAACCTTGGAAAATAACTTCTGGGATGACTCTGCGAAATCTAGTAAAGTTCTGAAGAAAATAAATTTTATAAAGTCAAAAGTAGAAGATTACAAGAAGATAAAAATAGAATTAGAAGATTTAGTAGATTATAATAACTTATTGATAGAAGAAGAGTATTCTGATGATGAAGCTATTGAAATCTTAAAAATGACAAACGAAATAGAAAAGAAATTAAAAAAGCTAGAAATAAATACTCTATTATCAGGAAAATATGATCAGAATAATGCTATAGTTACATTACATCCTGGAGCTGGAGGAACTGAAGCACAAGACTGGGTACAGATGCTATACAGAATGTATTTAAGATGGGCAAATCAAAATAGTTATGACATAAAGGAACTAGATAGATTAGATGGGGAAGAGGCAGGAATAAAAAGTGTAACATTTCTAGTAATTGGTGAATATGCATATGGATATTTAAAAGGTGAAATGGGAGTACATAGACTAGTAAGGATATCTCCTTTTGACGCTGGAGGAAGAAGGCATACATCCTTTGCTTCTGTGGAAGTATTGCCAGAAATAACGGAAGATATAGAAATAGATATTAACCCAGAAGATTTACGAATTGATACTTATCGTGCTTCAGGTGCTGGAGGACAGCATATAAACAAAACTTCATCTGCTGTAAGAATAACACATTTGCCAACCAATATAGTAGTTGCTTGTCAATCTGAGCGTTCTCAAATTCAAAACAGAGAAACGGCCATGAAAATGCTGAAATCAAAGTTATTGGATTTAAAAGAAAAAGAGCATAAAGATAAAATAGAAGATTTAAAAGGTTCTCAAATGGATATAGCGTGGGGAAGCCAAATTCGTTCATATGTTTTTTGTCCATATACGCTTGTAAAAGACCATAGAACTGGTTATGAAACAGGCAATGTGCAGGCAGTTATGGATGGAGATATAAATGATTTTATAGATAGTTATTTAAAGCAAAAATAAGACTGGAATTAGCTTCCAATCTTATTTTTAATCTTTACGTTTTCCAAATATAGATAAAATGCGTATAAAAATATTTATAAAATCAAGGTATAATTCCATTGCACCATAAACATAAATTTTATTCTGGTCAATACATTCTACATGCTGAAGTTCTTTAATTTTATTTATATCATACATTGTTATAGCAAAGAATAAAATTAATATAACCCAGTCTAAAATAATATCAAGTAGAGAATTGCCTAAAAATATATTCACGATACTAACAATTAAACAAACAAAAAGCAAGGGCATTAAGTAATTAGACCAATTACTTAAATCTTTTTTTGATTTATATCCCATATAAGCAAATATTCCAAAAAGTGCTGCAGCTGCTACGAATAAGTAAATTATAGAATTTAACTCAAAAGCAGCAAATATTAAAGAAAACGAAACACCATTAATAAATGCATATACAAAATATAAAATAGTTACTACAGATGCTGGCAGCTTTTTAAACAATAAACTAAATAAAATCACTACCAAAAACTCAACTAATACCATTACCTCAAGCATATTAGTTGTCAATAATTTTACAATTCTTCCTGATGAGTATAAGTAAATTGCTACTAAAGCTGTTCCAAGCAATCCTAAAAACATCAAGAAAAAAGTCTTTCCTAAAATTTTATTCTGGTTTGTTTCTACTATAGGTTCTTGCATTTTTACCTCCTTTTTATTAAATATTAATAATTATTATAGCTATAAATATATAAAAAATCAATAAATTTGAAAAAGAAATATACTGTTCTAAAAAAGACAAGACTAGCATATAATGAAATATATGATTTTTCAGAAAGGATGAAAATAATATGGACGATAGGAATGGATTAACACAAAATAATAATATTATCCAAAATGTAATATTGGAAAGTCGAGAAAAATTAACAATTACAGGAGTGCTAGATGTTTTAAGCTTTGATGACCAAATTGTAATAGTAGAAACACAATTAGGCCTTTTGACTGTAAAAGGCGAAGACCTAAGGATAAATAAATTAAGTATAGATAGTTCGGAAATAATAATAGAAGGAGAAATATATAATTTAGGATATAGTGAAGGCGATTTAGCAAAGAAAAGTACTAGTATCTTAGGAAAAATATTTAAATAAGGATATACTGTATTATGAATTCTGATAGTGTAAAACAATTAAATTTGTTTTTAATATTTTTTGCCAGTGGCATAATTATAGGAATTTTTTTTGATATATTTAGAATAATAAGGAGATCCTTTAAAATAAATGATTTTCATACATTTTTAGAGGATATTTTATTTGGCATAATAACAGAGATTTTCTTAATATTTATTATATTTGTTTATAACAATCGGTAATATACGATTGTATATGTTTTGTGCTCTTACATTGGGAATAATAGCATATTTATTAAGCATTAGCAAATATTTCATCAAGATTAATGTAAAACTTATAAAAATGCTAAAATTTGTATTAAGTAAAGTATTGTATGTATGCGCATTACCGTTTATTTATTTACTTAAAGGTATAAAGAAATTATTAAACAAACCATTAATGCTATTAGTTATTAACCTTAAAAAAATGAAGAAAAATATAAAACCAAGTAAAAAAAATAAAAAAATTTTTCTTAAAAGAAAGGATTTTAGTACATAATGTAGAATAATATAATATAGTTGATTAAATTATAAAAATGGAGATATTACATATGAAAAAATTATACAAAAAAATATTTATTGGTATGATTATGTTGTATTTTGTAGTAACTTTAATATCACAACAAAAAACATTAAATACATATAAAAAAACTGAAGATGATTATTCAAAAAAGATTCAAACAGCTAACGAAACAAAAGAAAAGCTGTTAGCTACTAAAGAGAGTGTATCTTCTATTGATTACATAGAAGAAGTAGCTAGAGAAAAATTAGACATGTACTTACCTAACGAAAGAATATACGTAGATGTAGATAAATAAAAGAGAAAATATTATTATTTTCTCTCTTTTCTTAAATTTTGTTCATTTAAATTTCAACAATTTTTTCAATAAATTATTTTAAATTACTTATAAAATCTAAAAAATCCCAACAAAAAATAAATATAATTTTTTAATATATGAATGGAGGAAAATATGAATTTTACAGATTGCACATTAGTCGAATTAAGGCAATTAGCCAAAGAAAAAGGGATACAAAATGTATCAAAATTAAAAAAAGATGAATTAATAAAAGCATTAACTAGTGAAACATTATCTACAGAGGAATCAAGCACTAATAATAATGATTCTGGATATAAATTAACCAATGAGGGAGATGAAATTGTTGAAGGAATTTTAGAAGTTCTTCCTGATGGATATGGTTTTTTAAGAGGCGAAAACTATTTGTCAACTCCAAAAGATGTTTATATATCTCCTGTTCAAATAAGAAGATTTAGATTAGATAAGGGAGATAAGATTAAAGGTATAGCTAGAAAACCAGGAGATGGTGAGAAATTTCCTGCTTTAATATATGTAGGTGAAGTAAATGGGGAAGCTCCAGAAAAGGCTTATAGAAGAACAAAATTTGATGACTTAATTCCAATATATCCTGAAGAAAAAATAAAATTAGAAACTATTCCTGAAGAGTACTCGATGCGTATAATTGATTTAATTTGCCCAATTGGAAAAGGCCAAAGAGGTATGATTGTAGCTCCACCCAAAGTAGGTAAAACTACACTATTAAAGAAAATTGCTAAAAGTATATCTAGCAACAATCCAGAAATAGAATTAATTGTCTTATTAATAGATGAAAGACCAGAAGAAGTTACCGATATGAAAAGATCTATCAATGGAGATGTAATATATTCTACATTTGATGAGTTACCAGAACACCATGTAAAAGTTGCTGAGATGGTGTTGGAAAGAGCAAAAAGATTAGTAGAGCAGGGAAAAGATGTAGTAATTTTGTTGGATAGTATAACAAGGCTCGCACGTGCCTATAATTTAGTTGTACCTTCATCAGGTAAAACATTATCTGGAGGATTTGATCCTAGTGCATTACATAAACCTAAAAAATTCTTTGGAGCTGCAAGAAATATAGAAAATGGTGGTAGCCTTACAATTTTAGCAACAGCTTTAATTGAAACAGGAAGTAGAATGGATGATGTAATATTCGAAGAATTTAAAGGAACTGGAAATATGGAAGTTCATTTGGATAGATCTCTTTCAGAAAAAAGAATTTTCCCAGCAATTAATATTAATAAATCAGGCACAAGAAGAGAAGAAAAATTGCTTACACCAGAAGAATTGAAAACTGTATTTAGCTTAAGGAAAGCACTATCAAGTAATCCAGTTTCAGAAGTAACAGAGCAACTAATAAACTTAATGCTAGCAACAAAAAACAATGATGAATTTATACAAAAAATAAAGGGACACATATATGGTAAATAAAATGAAATTAAATGAAAGCCCATTTGAAAGAATAAAAAATGGAACAAAAACAATTGAATTTAGATTATATGATGAAAAAAGACAACAAATAAAAATTGGAGACCAGATAGAATTTTCAAAATTACCAGATTTGCAAGAAAAGTTGTTAGTTGATGTTACTGAATTATATAGAGAAGATACTTTTGAAAACTTATTTAGAAATATATACCTAGATGAAGAAGAAATAATAAGAAAAACAAAATCTATGTATCAGTATTATTCGCCAGAAAAAGAGAAAGAATATGGAGTTTTAGGCATTAAAATCAAAATTAATGTAGATAGTTTAAAAAATAATATTGAAAAATTTGTTCCATATAATGAACAAGAAGAAGTTGATAAGAAAATAATGCTAAATTATATTAAAGATTTTGATGATGTATTAACTAGACAAAACGAATATGGGCATTTTACTAGTTCAGCATTTGTCCTCAATAAAGACAGATCAAAAATTCTAATGGCATATCATAGAATATATAATTCTTGGGCATGGGTAGGAGGACATAGTGATGGAGATAATGATCTTTTATATGTTGCTATGAAAGAAGCGAAAGAAGAAACAGGAATAAAAAATGTTGTTCCAATTTCTAAAGATATTTATTCGCTAGAAGTAATTAATGTAAATGGCCATGAAAAAAGAGGAAGATATGTAGGTTCACATGTTCATCTTAATGTTACATATTTATTAGAAGCTGATGAAAATGAAGAAATACATATAAAAGAGGATGAAAACAGTGGTGTAAGGTGGATAACAATTAATAAAATATTGGAGTCATCATCTGAACTATGGGTACGAGATAGAGTTTATGCAAAGATAATTGATAAAATGAAAAGGGATGGAATTATTAAGAATATCCAATAATAATTTGTGCAGTAAGTTGTCGCTGAGGTTGAATAAAGAAGATTATAAAAAATGTTTAGAATTATAATAAGGAGTATATTGTAAATGCCTGTAGAGAAATTTTTATAAAAGAGTATTGACAAAATAAAATACTTAGTATATATATTAGCTATGATAGATTGTTAGGTAGCATAGTGCTACTAATTTATAATGAGTATAAAACATTGCACAAAATCAAAGTAATCGTGCATTCAGATTTGAAAAAAGACAATAAACATTACGCAAAATGAAACTAATCGTGCGTTCAGATATAGTTTTTAAATCAAAAATTTTTAATTCTTAAATATAAATCCAATAACAAATTTACACATTTGAATTATCTAAAAATAGTATTTATTATATTACTATAAAAGATAAATGGAGTGTGATTTTTTATGTTTAAAACCTTTAAAAGAAATATTAAATTAGATAATTTTGAGGTGCGAGTAATTATTAATTCGTTAAATGAAAAAAGAACAAAGCTAATAGAATTAGGTGAAGAAACAGACATAATTGATGATATTATTCTTAAATACCTAGATGTTCTTGAGAAGTTATAATAATGATTAAATCTTGGTTAGTATTTATATACTAGCTCTTTTTGTTATGCCTCTTAATTGAGAGGAGAAATATAAATGAATATAAAAAAATTAGAAACAAAACTACAAACAATATTAGAGGATGACTCTTTTGAAATAGATGAAAAGAATATAAATGAGAAAATAGGAAAAGAACTAGAAAAATTAATTGTTAAGTCAGCAGTATTTAATGATGCAATAAATAATGTTGAATGCATTAAAGATGAATATGCAGGAGAATTTTCTACTTCTAAAAATACAAGCTTATTTGTTTTAGGAATGAATAATGTAATAAGTTTACTTGATAGAGAATGTTTTGATGATAAGGATAAATTTCTTGTTATGATTGAAGAAATATTTACAAATCAAGATTTATACGATTCTATAAAGAAAGAAATACCTGTTGTTATAGATATAGTTGATAAATTAAATTCAGTAGATTGCATATTTGATTTAGATGATATAAATGATTGGTTTAATGATGATTTAGATGCAATAGGAACGGATGATATAGAAGATATTACAATATACGAATACCTTAATAAAGCATTTGAAGATTTTAATAATTTATTTGTACCAGAAGATGATAAAAAATTGGTAACAAATAGAAAAGAGGTCGAGGATGATGAAGGAACAGGAAGCAATTAATTATTTAGAGAATTTGGAATCAGGAAATTATGTAACAATTAATATTCCTCTTTTTAAAGATGAAAATATACCTGTAACTGCAATGTATCTTGGAAAAGATACTCAAGGTAGATATAATTTTGCTGATACAGGTAAATTTGTTTTTACAAAAGAATTTATTGAAAGAGGTAAAATAACCTTAGATAAAGAATATGATGGTGACAAAGCATTTGAAATATATGAGAAACTTCAAAAGGATATTCATAAAGAGAAGAAGAAAAAAGATAGAGAAAGATAAAGAGTTGATATATAATCAGCTCTTTTTTCATTTGGGAGGTAAACATGGAAAAAATTAAAAATGTTATATATCTTCCTAAAAGTATAAATAGAGAAATAACTTTTATGCTACACAATTATAAAAATATGGATAAATTAATTGATAGCAGAAAAGATGATTTGATAGATAAGATTAAAGTCACAAATGTAGCTTATTTAAAAGCAATTAATAGAGCAAATAATACTTTGGAAGATATGATAATTCGTTTTGAAAAAGATGAAATTATAAATAAATACAAAAGATGGAGACAACTAATCAATTCATTTATAAATGAACTTTATAATGAAAATGATATAGTTGGTTATTACATTATAAAATACAAATATTTAGATAAAAGAGATGAAGAATTTATATGTGAACACATGAATTTAACAAAAGAAGATTTCAAGTTTGAAGATATAAGACTTAAATGTTCACTTTATATAAAGGCTAAGAATATAGGTCTGATTAAGGAGGTGGATTAAGATGTCTGATTGTAAGGTTATAGCAATTGCTAATCAAAAAGGTGGAGTTGGTAAAACTACAACAACATTTAACTTAGGTGTTGCACTGAAAAATCAAGGCAAAAAAGTTTTAGTTGTAGATGCTGATCCACAGGGAGACTTAACTACATATATGGGATATAATGAAAGTGAATTAAAAACTACATTAGCTCAACTAATGGAATCAGTAATTTATGATTCACAACTTGATACAAGACAAGCGATTTTAAAGAATAATGAAGGTATAGACTTAATACCTTCAGATTTAGACCTTTCAGCAACAGAAGCAATGCTCGTAAATGCAATGAGTAGAGAAATAACAATTAGAACGATTTTGAGTGATGTAAAAAAAGATTATGATTATATTTTAATTGATTGTATGCCTTCTCTTGGAATGCTAACTATTAATGCTCTAGCTTGTAGTGATAAAGTTATTATTCCAGTACAAGACCACTTTCTTGCCGCAAAAGGAATGGGACACTTGTTAAAGACTGTTTCAAGAGTTAAAAGAACAATAAATCCAGGTTTAGAAGTTGGAGGAATTCTGCTTACATTAGTTAATAGTAGAACAAATTTATCAAAAGAAACCATACAAGATTTAAAAGAAACTTATGGAAAGGCAATAAAATTATATAACTCTCAAATACCACTTGCAGTTAAAACGGCAGAATCTACATCAAGAGGTAAAAGTATATTTAAATATGACAAGAATAGTAAAGTAGCAACTGCTTATGAAGAATTTGCAAAGGAGGTGTTGGCAGATGACAGACAAAGACAAAAGAATGGAATTACCAAAGATATCGCTAGATGATTTGTTTACAACACAAACTGAAAGAGATGCAGAAGAATATGTTATACCAATACCATTAAGTGAAATAGATGATTTTCCTAACCATCCCTATAAAGTTGTTGATAACGAAAAAATGCAAGAATTAAGCGAAAGCATTAAAGAATATGGTGTTTCACAACCAGTTATAGTTCGAAAAAAGGAAAATGGAAGATATGAAATGATTTCAGGTCATAGAAGAAAAAGAGCAAGTGAATTAGCAGGAAAAGAAGATATACTTGCTATTATTAAGGACTTAACAGATGAAGAAGCTACAATTCTAATGGTAGATAGTAATGAAAATCAAAGAGAAGAAGTATTGCCAAGTGAAAAGGCTTTTGCTTACAAAATGAAATTAGAAGCAATAAAAAGACAAGGAGAAAGAAAAGATTTAACTTCGGCACCAGTGGTGCAGAAGTCTGATAATATGACTTCAAGAGAAAGGATAGCTGAAGAATCAGGAGAAAGCAGAGAGCAAATTAGAAGATACATAAGACTAACTGAACTGATACCAGAAATTTTAGACATGGTTGATGAAAAGAAAATAGCATTTAGACCTGCCGTTGAAATATCCTATCTAAGTGAAGATAATCAATATGTATTATTAGATGTTATGCAATTTTCTGATATTACTCCAAGCTTAGCACAAGCAATACACATGAAAAAACTAGAACAAGAAGGAAAATTGGACGCTGATAAAATTGAAGAATTAATGAGTCAAGAAAAGCCAAATCAAATTGAAAAGTTGAAATTTAATGCAGATAGATTTGAAGCTGAGTTTCCCAAAAATATAAAAACTAATCAGGAAAAAGAAGACTTTATATTTATGTGTGTACAAGAACATAATCAGAGAGAAAGAGCCAAAAAAAGAGCTTTGGAAAGATAGTTATGTAACAAGTGTGTGTACTTTTTCCAAGAGTTCCCCCTTACAATCCCCTTTAATATA
Source organism: uncultured Clostridium sp. (assembly GCA_900553755.1). Classification (GTDB taxonomy): domain Bacteria; phylum Bacillota; class Clostridia; order TANB77; family CAG-508; genus UMGS1901. The sequence goes on along the minus strand of USEX01000001.1, from coordinate 70,311 downwards.
ACTATCTATACTATCTGAAAAGTAATATAATAATTAAAATATATAATAAATAAAAGCGAGGTGGTAAAATAATGTTTTTATAATTTACACATTTGTCTGGTTCATTGAATCAAAGTAAAATGAAATTAGAAGGAGAGTGATTTTTATGAATTTAAAATATATCATAATATCTTCAGGATTAATTTTTACAATGATTTTGACTGGAATAGGGCTAAATTGCTTTGAAAAGCCTAATCAAGAAAATTATATGCAAGAAGTTTCAAATGAGAATATAATTTGTGATGGACAAACAAAAAATGTTGAATTAGTTGAAAATAGTGAGATAATCAATGATGCAATTATTGATGAAAACAATATTTTACAAGAAAAGATAGACAATGAGAATGATAGAGAAGAAATAAAAATTATAACTATTTCAGAACCTAAAAAAGAGGAAATAGTAACACCAAAGCAGACAATTAAGGAAACACAAGATAAGAATCTAGAAAATTTATCATCTGAAAAAGAAGAATCTATTATTACCACAACAATTCCGAAAGATACACAAAAACAAGAAATGCCAAAACAAAAGCAGGAGCAAACGAAAATTGAAACAATAGAGCAAGAAAACGAAACTCCAAAGTGTAGTGGAAATAATCATAAAGTTGAAACGGGAAATTCTGGAAAGTGGTTCAATAATGAGTCAGAAGCAGTTGCTTATTATAATTCAATTATAAAAATATGGGGAGATAAGTGGGAGAATTTTGAGATAGACGATGAATCTTATCATAAAAATTGCCCTTATGGATACGAAGATTGGAGCTGTCCTTATTGTGGAAAATGGACTATAAACCTTTACTATAATTAAAATAATATATATGAGACTTTGAGAACAAGTGAAATGCTTGTTCTTTTTTTGTTTCAAGATGGAGGTAAAAATGAAAAAAAAGAAATTAAATAAAATTATTTCAACTATAATGTTATTCTTTACATTATTTAATGTTGTTCAACCAGTTTTTGCTGCATCAGGAAGTGGAACATGGTCTGGAGCTCAATATGCTTCAGGAATGGAAACAACAGATAATGTTAGTGGAACAACAGGAGTTTTAATTAGAAGATTGAATAATTTAAAAACAGGAGAAAAAAGAACAGTATTTTGTGCAGAACATGGAGTAGATTTCAAAACTGGTACATCATACAATGGAATTTATTACACACCTACTGATTCAAACATAAGAAAAGCATGTAAAATAGCTTATTTAGGGTGGTATAAAAATAATGGAGGCTATACCGTAGATGGTGGAATTTTAGCAAGTGATATGAAATGGGTTAAATGGGATTATGTATTTACTCAACAATTCATTTGGGAAACACTTGGACAAAGTACAGCTACATTTATTAAAGCAGACGAGCAACAAGGCTATGTAGATTTTAAAAACAGAATAAATAGTGAAATTGCTAGTATCGAAACAAGACCTAGCTTTAATGGTACAACAATTACAATTCAAGCTGGAGAAAGTAAAACTATAACGGATTTAAATGGTGTTCTTGCAGAATATGGAACAATAGATAATACAAAAGATGGAATAAGATTTATTCATCAAAATGGAAGTAATTCTATGACTATTTCAGTAGATGAAAATACTGATTTACAAAACTATAGAGTATCTGACAGTACATTTTTAGAATGGGGTATGTTAAAGAATGGAACAGAAGATAATGACACAATGGTATATTTTGAGTTTCCATCAGGTGCTCAAAATCAATTTTATTGTATGAATTATAATGATCCAGTAACATTAAATCTTTCATTAAATATTGAATCATTTGGAAAAGTAGAACTACAAAAATTAAATACTAACGGAGATTTAATAAATGGAGCAGTATTTAATGTTAGAGGTCCAAATGATTATGATAAAGATGTAACTGTTACAAATGGTAAAATAACTATTGAAAAATTAAAAAAAGGAACATATACAATAAAAGAAATATCTGTTCCTTATGGTTATCTTATAGATACAAACTCTTATGATGTTGAAGTAAAAGTAAATCAAATAGCTACTAAAGCAATAGTCAATGAAGAACCTATTGGAGAAATAAAAGTATATAAAACAAATAATATAAGTGACAAACTAAAAGGAGCAGAAATATCTTTATATGCAAAAGAAGATATAAAAAATGTTGCAGGTACAATTACATGGTATAAAAAAGGAGAATTAGTAAAAAAAGCCGTTACTGATGATGAAGGAATGGTCAGATTTTCAAACTTACATTTAGGACATTACTATGTAAAAGAAACAAGTGCACCAGAAGGATATCTATTAAATGAAAAAGAATACGATGCAAATTTAAAATATAAAGACCAAACAACAAAGATTGTATATTTAGATGTAAAAGACATTGTTGATGAGGAACCTACAGCAACAATAACTATTGTAAAAAAGGATTCAAAAACAGGTTCTATACCACAAGGAGATGCTTCATTTAATGGAGCAGTATATAAAATATATGCAAAAGAAGATATATATAATAAAGCCAAAACTAAAAAATTCTTTTCAGCTGGAGATTTAGTTGCAACTAGAACCATAAATGAAAAAGGAACAACTGAAGATATAACAAACTTACCATTAGGAAAATATATGGTTAAAGAGGAAACAGCACCTTTAGGATATATGCTAGATTCAAAAGAATATGAGGTTAATTTAACATATAAAGACCAATATACAAAAGTAATTTACAATACTATAACAAGTTTAGAAAAAGTCAAAGAAATGGGAGTTCACATTTTTAAATCTGGTATAAAAGAAAATTCAGGAGAAACTCCTGGACTAGAAGGAGCAGAATTTACAATTAAATTAAACTCAGCAGTAGAGAAAGCATATCAACAAGGCTATACTTATGCTGAAGTATGGAATGGAATTGATGAATATGGAAACAAAGTAGGAGTTGATATTAAGAGAGTCACAGAAGCTCAAGCAATAGCACCAACATACGAAGTAATTAAAACTGATAGTGATGGAAACGCCTATACTCAAAATAAGTTGCCTTATGGTAAATTTGTTGTAAAAGAAACAAAAACACCAACAGATTATGAATCAGCAGTTGATTTTACATTCAGCATTACAGATGATGAAACAGAAATAAACGAAATTGCTAAGAAAACAAAGCATTTAGTAGTAAACAATGAACAATTAGAAACATATATTAAACTTGTGAAAAAAGACAAAAATACTGAAAAAAATGTAACATTAAATTCAACAACTTTTGAAATAAAAGCTACTAAGGATATATATGATAGAGCAACAAAAAAGATATTATTTAAAAAGGGTGAAACTATATCTCAAAAAGTTGGAAATACAACATATACATCTTTTACAACTAATGCCGACAATATTGTAGTTCCTACTAATTCGTATAATAGCAAAAATGATAATTGTGCAGAAGTTACAACACCTTTAAAATTACCTGTTGGTAGTTATGAAATAAAAGAAATAAAAGTTCCAGATGGTTTTTTGCAATTAGATAGTGCAGTAATATTTGATATAAAAAATGTAAAGGATTACGACACTGATACAGATGGAGATTTTATAAAAGAAGTTGTAATAGCAAATAAACAGCCAACGGGAACAATAAAACTAAATAAAACTATTGCATTAAGAGAAGATGCAGATACTTCTTTAATTGATATATCAGACTTATCTGGTATCGAATTTAAACTATTATCTAAAGAAGACATTTTAGATAAAGCAGATGGCAGTATAATCTATAATAAAGGTCAAGAAATAAATAAATACAAACTAACAAAAGATGGAAAATTAACAATTACTAATCTCCCAATGGGAAAATATGAGATTGTAGAAGTAAAGACTTTAGATGGTCTTGTGTTAAATGATAAAAAATATGAAATAATATTCGAGCAAAAAGACCTAACTACAAAAGTATATACTGAGGATTTAAATATTTCTAATGATACTACTATTGTAGAATTTTCTAAGACTGATATCACAGGAAATGGAGAACTTGTAGGAGCTAAGCTTACAATATTAGATAGTGACAATAATGTTATAGATACTTGGACTTCATCAGAAAATACACATAAAATTGAAGGTCTTGTAATAGGAAAAGAATATATACTAAAAGAAGAAATAGCACCAAAGAATTATGTGATATCTTCAGACGTAAAATTTACAATAGAAAATACAAAAGAGATACAGAAGGTAACAATGATAGATAAAATAGTAGAAATTTCAAAAGAAGATATTTCTGGTATAGAAATTGAGGGGGCAAAATTACAAGTATTAGATGAAGACGGAAATTTAATTGAAGAATGGATTTCTGGAAAAGAACCTCATAAAGTCACAGGATTAGAAGAAAATAAAACCTACAAATTACATGAAGAATTAGCAGTAGGAAACTATGTAAAAGCATCTGATATAGAATTTAAAGTTACAACAGACAAAAATAATCAAAAAATAATTATGATTGATAAATTAGTAGAAATTACTAAAACCGATTTAACAAATGGAAATGAGCTTGAGGGTGCTGAATTAGAGGTAATTGATGAAGATGGAAATATAATAGATAAGTGGATTTCTACTAAAGAACCACATCAAGTAAAAGGATTAGAAGAAGGTAAAACTTATATTTTAAGAGAGACAACAGCTCCTTATGGTTATGAAATTACGGAAGAAATAAAATTTATAGTTACAACTGAAAAAGAAACTCAAAAAATAGAAATGAAAGATATGCCAATATTAAAAAACATTAAAATAGTTAAAATAGATTCTGAAACTAAAGAAACTATTAAAGACAAATTTATATTTGCTATTTATGAAGATCCAGAATGTACAATGCTAATAAAAGAAGTAAAATCTAATAAAGAAGATGGAACAGCTTTATTTGAAGAATTAAAATATGGTACATATTACATTAAAGAGATAAAAGCTCCATCAGGATACTCTTTATCCGAACAAGTTGTAAAAGTTGATATTAATGACAAAGGTGTATATATTAATGACAACTTAATTAGTGAAGACGAAAATTGTATTTACAGTTTTGAATTTGAAAACGAAAAAATTGAAACACCAAAAACTGGAGATGATAGTAATATTGGAGTTTGGATTAAGGTTTTAATTATATCAAGCTTATTGCTTGCAGTTTTAGTTTTCTTGGGATTAAAAAAATTTAAAAATTAAATTAGAGTGGCTTGAAAAATAGCCACTTTTAAAATAAGGAGGAAATTAAATGGCAGTTTATAAGATGAATGATATAACAAAAACTTTAGAAAAATTATTTAAATATAACATCAATACAACTGAAAAATTGATTAATATAAAATGGCAAGATTTAGACTCCATTGGAGATTTTTCCCCTTTTGAGAAAAGTTTAATAATGGATTTTAAGGTTGTTATTGAAGAAAACTATAAAACAAATAAAAGAAGAAATATAAAAAATGGGATTATAGAATTTTTTTCAGGAAATAAAGGAAAGGAGGAATGATAATGCCTTCGAAATTACAAAACATTGTAAATTTATATAATGAAACACTTTCAGAGATAAGCAGAAGTCCAGAAAATTGGGCTTCTTTTTTGATAACGGCTTCAAATAATTATAAGTACAATTTTGCAGAGCAAGTATTAATTTTTGTGCAAAAACCAGAAGCTACTGCTTGTGCTGATATTGAAACCTGGAATAATAAAGTTAAAAGATGGGTTAATAAAGGTGCAAAAGGAATAGCATTACTTAGTGAAGAAAATGGTAACACTAGACTGAGACATGTTTTTGATGTTTCAGATACACACAATTATACTGGGACGAAGTTAAACTTATGGAAAATCGAAGATAAATATAATAATGACTTAATTGATTCATTAGAAGCTAGATTTGGAGAATTAGAAAATAAATCAAATTTAGCAGAAGCAATAATATCCGCTTCTTATAATTCTGTTGAAGATAATATTCAAGATTATTTAAGCGACTTAATAGTTGCAAAAGATAATAGTTTTTTAGAAGATTTAGATGACTTTAATATTGAAACAAGATTTAGAACATTATTATCAAATAGTGTAGCATATATGACTATGCAAAGATGTGGTATAAATCCATTTGATTATTTCTCAATTGATGATTTTAGAGGTATAGTAGATTTCAACACTTTAGAAACAATTTCAAGATTAGGAGCAGCAACAAGTGATATTGCAGAAAATAATATAAGAGAAATACATCAAACAATTAAAAAATTGCAAACTCAAGAAAAAATTAAAAATCATACATTTGCAGAAAAAGAAAAATTAGATAATAATATAATCAAAGAAAACGAAAGGAGTGTTGATTATGGAATTAACATACAGACAAGAAGGAGATTATCAGATACCGAATCTTATGATAAAGGAAACAAACGAGAATCAAGTTCAGGGCAAATATTATCACATGAGGTTAAATTATCTGAAGGAACAGAAAAAAGGTTTATATATGGCTTTACTAATGAAAAACGAACTTACAAGTCATCTAGTAGAAATTCAAAAATCGGCGACAGAACGAATAGAAACAATAATGAAAGATTTAATGAAAAAAGCGAATATAACAGAAGAAATGAAAGCACAAGACCAAATGAAGTGGGTTCAGATAATGAACAATTTAAGGAATATGGCAGAGGAGATAACAATTCAGGAACTAATCTACAATTAAATTTAATATCAGAAGAAGAACAAAAGCAAAAAATAGCAGATATATCAAATAATGATATACCTGCTATTTTTGAATTCACACAAGAAATGATAGACAGAACTTTGCAAAATGGTAGTGGATTTGCAAAGGGAAAATTTAGAATATTTAGACAAATGACTTCAAGCATGTCAGCAAAAGAAAATATTGATTTTCTTAAACATGAATATGGTATTGGTGGCTCAAGTGCAGCATATAGTTACGCAGATTTTGGACAACAACATGATAGTAAGGGAATTTTATTATATAAAGGATTTAAAGATGATAGACCAGAAAAATTATTGACATGGAACTATGTAGAAAAAAGATTAAAAGAGTTAATTTTAGCAGACAGATACTTAAATTCTAAAGAATTTGATGAATACCTTGCATGGTTAGATAATGATGCTAAAGAAAAAATAGAAAGTATTAAAGAAATACCAGTTGAAAAAGTTTTAGATTACCATCTAGGAGATATAGTTTATATTGGCAGTGATAGCTATGAAATATCTAATATTGGTGTAATGAATGTTCAACTTTATGATTTGAAATTTCCATTACTAGGCAGAGAAATGTCAATTGAAGAATTTGAAAAAATAATAAAAGAAAATCCTTCGAACTCACACTTATATAAGACAAGAGAAAAGGCAGAAGAAAAAGAGACAACTATTGAAAATAAATCTTTAGATGAAAAACTACTTGATTTAGAAAATAAGTACGATATCTTTGATAGAGAAGAAAATACAATTGAACAAGTAAAAGAAGATTTAGATGGAAAAGAAGAACTTATAGATTATCTAGAACAAGTTAAAAGTGCAGAAGACAATAATGAGGAATTGCAACAAGATTTTAATGAAATAATTGATGAAATAAAAAAATCAAATATTATAGAGCCAAAATTTGATACAAAAGAAAATAAAAGAGAAACTTATAATAGTTCACCAGAAATATCTAATATAGACAGAATAAATTACAAAATAACTGATGATAATTTAGGAGTGGGTACACCAAGAGAAAGATTTTCAAATAATATTGAGGCTATAAAAGTTCTAAAAAAATGCGAAGATGAAAATAGACTAGCAACTAAAGAAGAACAAGAAATTTTATCTAAATATGTTGGATGGGGTGGACTTGCAAAAGCATTTGATGATAAAGACTCAAACTGGTCAAATGAATATAAAGTTTTAAAGGATTTACTTTCTGAAGAAGAATATAAAAATGCGAGAGCGTCAACATTGACAGCTTTTTATACACCACCAATAGTAATTAAATCTATATATAAAGCACTTGAAAATATGGGAGTAAAGAATGCTAATATACTAGAGCCTAGTTGTGGTACAGGAAACTTCTTAGGTAGTATTCCTGATTCTATGAATGAAAGTAAATTGTATGGAATAGAAGTAGATCCTATATCAGGAAGAATTGCTAGACAATTATATCAAAAATCAAATATTACTATTAATGGTTATGAAAAAGTTGATTTGCCAGATAGTTTCTTTGATGTTGCTGTTGGCAATGTTCCGTTCGGAGATTTTAAAATACATGACAAAAAATACGACAAAAACAATTTTTTAATTCATGATTATTTCTTTGGAAAAACTTTAGATAAGGTAAGACCTGGAGGAATAATTGCATTTATAACTTCAAAAGGAACAATGGATAAGGAAAATCCCACTGTAAGAAGATATATAGCACAAAGAGCTGATTTGCTTGGTGCAATTAGATTACCCAACAACACATTTTCTAAGAATGCAGGTACGGAGGTAACATCTGACATTTTATTTCTACAAAAAAGAGAAAATATGACAAATAATGAACCAGATTGGGTTTATCTTGATACTAATGATAATGGAATAAAAATGAATAAGTACTTTGTAGATAACCCTGAAATGGTTTTAGGAACAATGGAAATGAAAACTACACAATATGGATTAGATTCAACATGTATTCCCAATAATGATATACCTCTTGAAAATCAATTAGACTATGCAATAACTAATATTCATGCTGAAATTAGTGAATATGAAATAGATGATATAGAAGAAGATGAAAAATTTATTAATGCTGATCCAAGTGTTAGAAATTTTTCTTATACAATAAAAGATGGAAATATATATTTTAGAGAAAATAGTAAAATGTATTTACAAGAACTCCCTGTTACTTCTGTAAATAGAATAAAAGGAATGATAGAACTTCGAGATTGCGTTAGAACACTAATAGATATGCAGACAGAGGATTATCCTGAAGAAAATATAAAACAAGAGCAATTAAGATTAAATAGATTGTATGATAATTTTGTAAAACAATACGGACTAATTAATAGTAGAGGAAATAATTTAGCCTTTTCTGAGGATAGTAGTTATTTTCTTTTATGTTCTTTAGAAGTGTTAGATGGCGAAGGAAAATTTGTACGAAAAGCAGATATGTTTACAAAAAGAACAATTAAGCCGTATAAGGAAATTAAAGAGGTTTCGACAAGCGATGAAGCATTAATTGTTTCAATGTCAGAAAAAGCAAGAGTTGATTTAGATTATATGTCTGAATTAACTAATAAAGATAAAGAAACAATAATAAAAGAACTTGAAGGAGTAATTTATGAAGACCCGCTTCATAGAGGTACATTCTATACTTCCGATGAATATTTATCAGGAAATGTAAGAGAAAAATTGAAAATAGCTGAAGAATTTGCTTTGACACATCCAGAATTTCAAATCAATGTAGATAGTTTGAAAAAGGTTATGCCAAAAGACATTCAAGCAAATGAAATAGGAATAAAGCTAGGTGCTACATGGATACCTGAGGAAATCATAAGACAATTTATGTTTGAATTATTAGATACACCAGTATATGCTACCTGGGATATCAAAGTAAGATATTCAAAGTACAATTCAGAATGGTACATAGAAAACAAAAGTCGAGATAGAAGTAATGTAAAGGCATATAAAACTTATGGTACTGATAGAATTAATGCGTACAAAATAATTGAAACTACTTTAAATTTAAAGGATGTAAAGATTTTTGATACCATAATTGACGAAGAAGGAAGAAAAACAAGAGTATTAAACAAAAAAGAAACAGCTATTGCTCAATCAAAGCAAGAACAAATTAAAGCAGCGTTTGAAGAATGGGTATGGAAAGACACAAATAGAAGGGAACAACTCACCAAGATTTATAATGAAAAGTTTAATAGTATTAGACCAAGAGAGTATGATGGTAGTAATTTGAATTTTGTTGGAATGAATCCAGAAATAAAATTAAGAAAACATCAAGTAAATGCCATAGCACATATTTTATATGGAGGTAACACATTACTTGCACATGAAGTTGGAGCTGGAAAAACATTTGAGATGGTTGCAGCAGCTATGGAAAGCAAGAGACTTGGTTTATGTAACAAATCCTTATTTGTAGTTCCTAATCACATAATTGAACAATTTGCTTCAGAGTTTCTTCAATTATATCCGTCTGCAAACATACTTGTCGCTACTAAAAAAGATTTTCAAACTGCTAATAGAAAAAAATTCTGTAGTCGTATAGCAACAGGAGATTACGATGCAGTTGTCATTGGACATTCACAATTCGAAAAAATACCTATGTCTGTCGAAAGGCAAAAAGAAATGTTAGAAAAACAAATCAATGACGTATTAAATGGTATTGACGAAGTTAAAAGAAATCGTGGAGAAAATTTTACAATTAAGCAACTAGAAAAAACAAGAAAAGGATTAGAAAGCAAACTTGAAAAATTAAATAATCAAGATGGCAAAGATGATGTTGTAACTTTTGAACAATTAGGAGTTGATAAGTTATTTGTAGATGAAGCACATAATTTTAAAAACCTTTTTTTATATACGAAAATGAGAAATGTTGGAGGAATAGCACAAACAGAAGCTCAGAAAAGTTCGGATTTATACATGAAATGTAGATACCTTGATGAGTTAACAGGAGGAAAGGGAACTGTTTTTGCAACAGGAACACCTGTCAGCAATTCCATGGTAGAGCTTTATACAATGCAAAGGTATTTGCAATACAATGGACTCGAAAAAATGGGACTGGATTTTTTTGATTCCTGGGCTAGTACATTTGGAGAGACAGTTACAGCAATTGAATTGTCTCCAGAGGGTACAGGTTACAGAGCAAAAACTAGATTCGCAAAATTTCATAATTTACCAGAGCTTATGAATTTATTCAAAGAAATAGCAGATATACAAACAGCCGAGACTTTAAATCTTCCTGTTCCAAAGGCTAACTTTAAAAATATTGTTACTAAACCTAGTGCAATACAAAAGGATATGGTTGAAGAACTTGGAAATAGAGCTGAAAGAATAAGAAATGGTATGGTTGATGCAGCAAAAGATAATATGTTAAAAATAACTAATGAGGGGAGAAAACTAGCATTGGATCAAAGACTAATGAATGATATGTTAGAGGATGATCCATATAGTAAAGTAAATACATGTATAAATAATGTTTATGATATTTGGAATAACACAAAAGAAAACAAGTCAACTCAATTAGTATTTTGTGATTTATCAACACCAAAACAAAATGAAGAATTATTAGATGAAAATGGTAATTACAAGTTTACAGATGTTTATAACGATATAAGAAGAAAACTTGTATTAAAAGGAATTCCAAGAGAACAAGTAGCGTTTATTCATGAGGCTGATAATGAAGTTAAGAAAAAAGAATTATTCTCTAAGGTAAGGAATGGTGATGTAAGAGTTCTTATAGGTAGTACAAGTAAAATGGGAGCAGGAACAAATGTACAAGACAGGCTTATAGCATTACATCATCTTGATTGTCCATGGAGACCAGCAGATTTAACTCAAAGAAATGGTAGAGGAATTAGACAAGGAAATAGAAATGAAGAAATTGATGTATATACGTATGTTACAGAGGGAACTTTTGATGCATACCTTTATCAGTTGGTGGAAAATAAACAAAAATTCATTTCGCAAATTATGACTTCTAAAACTCCAGTTAGAGTTGCTGAAGATGTTGATGAGAAAGCATTATCTTATGGAGAAATAAAAGCACTAGCAACAGGCAATCCAGATATATTGGAGAAAACAGAATTAGATACTGCAGTTGCCAAGTTAAAACTTTTAAAGCAAAGTTTTATGGGAGAAAAATATGATTTACAAGATAGAATTGCAAAATATTATCCAAAAGAAATCAAAAGATTAGAAGATAAAATTGTAGCACTTGAAAATGATACAAAACATTTAAAAGATTATACAAAAATAAATGAAAATGAATTTAGTCCTATGGTAATAAATAATGTTACATTTAATGAAAAAGCAAAAGCAGGACAAGCAATACTAGATGCTTGTAATAATAAGAAAAATGCAGATTTAGAATATATAGGAAACTATCGAGGATTTAATTTAGAATTAGAATATGATAGATTTAGTAAATTATTCAAGTTAAAGATAAAAAATGAATATAGCTATTATATTGAATTAGGAAATGATGTTCATGGTAATATACAAAGAATTGATAATTGTCTAGAAAAAATATCAGAACAAATTGAGCCTACTAAAGCTCAACTTGAAAATGAAAAAGTACAACTAGCAAATGCAGAAAAAGAAGTGCAAAAAGAATTTCCACAAGAGCAAGAGTTACAAGAAAAGCAAAAGAGACTTGATGAACTAAATATTAAGTTAAATCTTAACGAAAAGGAACATGAACTTTTAGATAATGATATTGACGATGAAAAAAGTCAAAACTACAAAGATAATAGAGAAAGATAATTTGCACATTTGTTAAAATTTTGATTATATAATATCATTATTGTTGAAGGAGGTTGCCATGAAAAATATTGATGATTTTTTTAGTTGTTCTATTTTAGATGAATTATGTGAGGCAAGAAGAGAGGAATTTTCAAGCAAAGTTACTACCAATTCAAAAGAGTATCAAGGATTAATAGATGATACAGAGAAAAGAATGAAAGAATTATTGAATTATGTACCTAAGGAATATCATGAAGAATTAGAGGAGAAAATTGAAAATTTCTTATTTGAAAATGTTTTAGAGATGTCAGAATTTTGGAATGTGAACTTTTACAAATTAGGATTTATGGACGGTTTAAATGCAAAAAAAGAAATAGAAAAGCAAATGGAGGTATATGATAATGAAGAAAGTCTTAGATAGTTTTATAAATCAAAATCATGATGCCTTTACAGATTCGTTTGAAGAACACAAAAGAAAGAATCTTATTAATAGAGAGGATTATATAGAATTACAAGAAGAAAGTAAAAAAATATATGAAAAATATCCTCAAATAAGAGAATTTGTTGAAAATAACAAACCTATGAATTTTGAAAAAGAAGAAATGAAAGCATTTAATGAGTTAGTAACTATATTCAGTTTAATGGATACACTGGAACTAATTGAGGCATACAAATTAGGAGCAAAAGAGGCATACATATTTTTGGAAGAAATGGACATGCTTAATATTTAAAAAATTGGAAGATATTAAAGAAATTTAGTATCTTCTTATGTTTTTTAATAAAATATATGATATAATCATCTCGATTAATAGTAATTTGTTATTAGAGAGGTGGGAATTAATGAAAAAACTTAAAATTGTTGGAATTGTTTTTGTTGCAATTATTGTTGCTTATGCTTTGTTGGTTACAGTAGAACTAATTAGATTTAATAACCATTTAGGAGTAGAACCATTAATTAAGACAAGAGTTACTGATTTTTATGTAAGTACAGGTAGGGAGTTACCAAAAGAAAAAATGTATGGAATTGGATATACTGTTGAATATGAATATTTTATTCAACGAAAAGAAAATAGTGATAATCAAATCAACGAAGTAATAAGTGGTGAATTTAAATTATTTGATAAAGTTATTTTGAGTGCTTGGGCTAAATAACAATACAAATTACAATTTTAAAGGCAAATAGTTTATTAAAAAATATCTGCTCTTGTAGAGTATTATAGTTGCAAGAGAATAGTAATTTGAATGGAGGTCACTTTAGTTGAAATATAATATAATTCTTACAAACGAAGAAATAGAAAAAATATTTAAAATGGAAAAAGAAACTACTACATTTGGAGAATTAATTAAAAAACTAGAAAATGAGTTTGAAAATTTTGATATAAAAAATTCCAAAAAATATAGTTTTATATTGAATTGGGTTGTAGGTGTAAGTGGACATATAGAAAAAAACTCAAAAGATATGATATGCCCTAATTGTAGTGGAAAATATGTTGTAAGAACGTATGCTGGAGATTTATTTTATAGATTGTATAATGGTAGTAATAGACAAAAAGAGAAAGAAAAGAAAAAATTTGAAAATATGGGGCTATTTTGCAATCCATGGGCAACATATGGAGATGATGTAAGAGATTTTATCTGTTTAAATTGTGCTACCAGATGGAATAAGAAAAATGAGAAAATTGTAAATGATCAACTATAACGTGAATTATACTAAACAGGAAAAGTAATTAGGCAGTAAATCACTTGCTTTTTATGACATTAGACAAGCATTAATTAATAATATTGAAGTAGCATATTTTGGAGGCGATTATATGGCAAATTATGTTGTAAATAAAATTGTATGTACTGAAAAAATATTAAACGAATATTTTATTGATTATTATCCAATAGATGAAAATGAAAAATTAGATGAGCCATATATATCATTTAATAAACTATTTGGAGTGAAATCATTAAATAAATATGACGAAAAATATGGAGAAAGTATTTATTATGGTTGGGGTTTTTCTTACGAAAAAAACAAGGAAGGACTAATAGAAATAAAATTTTTAACAAAATGGTTATATCCAATTTGTGCAATAGTAAAAGCCGTTGAAATGTTTAAAAAAGAATTAACATGGTATGCATGTGAGGAAAGTAAAATATATCTTTCTAAATTCTTTTGGGATGGAGAAAATGTACAAGAAAATACATTGTACTTGGAGGATACTGAATATGAAGAATGGGCAGAAAATAATGAAGATTATATTGAAGGAATAGAGTATCCAGATGATGAAATATGGCATTATAATTATGAAAATAGAACAGATTGGAAAATTTGGAAAAGCGATAATTTAGTAAAAAGATATTTTGACCAATATCCTGCTAAAGAATATTATAATGAAATGCGAAATGAATCATTAATGGATATAGATGAACTGGAAGAAATATTATATGATGGAACTAAAGAAGAAATTAAAAAAGTTCTAGAAGAGTATAAAGTATCTTATGAATATACAAAAAAATCCAGAAGTTTTAAAGTTACAAGTTTATTGTTGAATGAAACATGTAGAGGTTACAAAAGTCATTACATACCTAATTGTGTTAAATATTTTGGCAAAAAATATATGTATAAAAAGAATAAGTATGATGAAAATGTAAAACTTAATTAAGAAAATATGTGGTTATTAAAATATGGAAAAATATAATTTAGATAGATTTATAAAAGCTCAACAACAAAATTATAATATTGCATTATCAGAAATAAAATTAGGAAAAAAACAAAGTCATTGGATTTGGTACATATTCCCTCAAATTAAAGGTTTAGGGCATAGTAAAATGGCAGAATATTATTCTATTAAAAGTATGGAGGAAGCACAAGCATATTTAGAAGATAAGTACCTATTTGACAATCTAATTAATATGTGTAATGCACTATTAAGCTTAGAATCAAATGATATAATAAATATAATGGGATTTCCTGATGATTTGAAATTGTGTTCTTCTATGACATTATTTAATATAGTAAAACCTGAATTAGAAGTTTTCAAAAAAGTATTAAATAAATTTTATGATGGAAAACTAGACGAGAACACAATTAGAATATGTAATCAACTTGATAAAAAATAAATGAATAGTATAAAGCATAAAACTTCGAGTGAAATATTATTAAATGATAATTAAATAGTGAAAAGATATTTGTGAAGAGATATTAATGTAGAAAGTTAATATCTCTTTTTTTATGTCAGAAAGGAGAATTTAATGAAATTAATTACTGAAGAAATTGAAAAGAAATTTGAAGAATATCCTATTGGAAGTCAAGATGGAAAAGGAGGAAATGCAGAAGTAATTGCGAAGTTTTTCAATCCAACAGGAGTAGGAACCTGGTACATTACAGAGGGAACAAAACAAAAAAATGGAGATTATGAATTGTTTGGATATTGTCATCTTGGAGATGATAAATTAGCAGAATTTGGTACGGTTATGTTGTCAGAATTACAAGATTTAAAACTACCATTTGGTCTTACAATAGAAAGAGATTTATATATGGAAAAAGGTACAGATTTAATACAAGCATTAAAACGAGATGGTATCATTCCGCCATCATATCTATTAGAAAACTATGTTGAAGATAAAAATAAAGTAAAACTACAAAGAGGAGATATCTACAGTTATGAAGATGGTCTAAAGCAAAGAGTTCATGAAAAGCTAACAAATGAATATAACGATTTCATCGAAGAAATGAAAAAAGAAAGACCGGAAGTAATTATTGAAAGAGCTTATGAGAAAGTTTGTAAACAAGAAATGTTATATGCATTTGAGAAAAAAGACTTATCAATAAATGAATGCAAATCGTTATTAAAATGTCCTAATATACTTAATGACTGCTATGACGAATGGCTAAAATGTGATGGCAATTTTAACGAAATGTTGGAATATGCTGTAGATAATTCCATTGAACACATAGAAGAAGATTTTAAAATAGAACAAAAACAAAAAAATAAAGATTCTAGGTAGATGGAGGTGTTAATATGCCATACATTCCACCAGAACAAATCAAAGAATTACAGAAGATAGATTTGCTTACATATTTGCAAAATTATGAACCAAATGAATTAGTACATGAAGGTGGAAATAATTATTGTACAAAAAGTCATGATAGTTTAAAAATTAGCAATGGTTTGTGGAATTGGTTTTCGCAAGGAATTGGTGGAAATAATGCAATTGATTATCTAATAAAAGTAAAGAATTATACTTTTATAGAGGCTGTTCAATTGTTAGCCAATGGTAATGTAAAATCAATTCCTTTTTCATTAAGTAAAGATAGTAAAGTACCAAAGAAAAGTGAATTAAAAGTACCAAAGAAATCTAATACTTTTAACATAGCAAAGGAATACTTAATTAACAGAGGAATTGCAGAAACAATTATAGAAGAATGTTATAAAAAAAATTTGATATATCAGGAAGAAAATACAAACAATGTTGTATTTGTTGGATATGATAATTGTAATAATATTCGTTATGCAGGTTGTAGAGCAACAAACCAAACAAGATATATGAGAGATGCTACAGGCAGTGATAAAAAATATTCATTTAGACTACTTTCAAATGTACCGAATAATACAATTCATGTATTTGAAAGCTCTATTGATTTATTATCTTATGCTACACTTTTAATGTATAAAGGAATTGATTATAAGAAAGAAAATTTAATAGCTTTAGCAGGAGTATATCAACCTGCAAAATGTATTGAAAATAGCAAAATACCTATTGCGATTGAAACATATTTGAAAGAACACCAAAATGTAAAAAATATTGTATTACATTTCGATAGGGATTTAGCAGGAAGAAATGCAACAAAAGCATTTCAAATTGTGATTCCAAAGGAATATATAGTCGTTGATTGTCCAGTACCTTATGGTAAAGATGTCAACGACTTTTTGTGTTATAAGCTTGGACTTAAAAAGACAAAAGATAGTATTAAATTTAAAAAAACTAAAGAACATTTGAGAGAATAAAAATTTTATAAATGTAAAGGAGAATAAGTAAAATGAAAAAATTTAAAGTAACAATGTTAGCAACATCGATAAAGGAGATATTTGTGGCTGCAAAAGATAAAGCAGATGCAATTAACAAGGTTGATAAATATTACCTTGACGAGGAAAAAATTAACTTTGATGATGAAGATATTAAACAATTAAGATATTCATGTAAAGAAATAATAAGTAAAAGAAGAGATAGATTTACTGCACAAGGATATGACCTTCCAAATAATAATGCAGATGTATTCATAAATGAACTATTAAATACATTTGATAAAGCAGAAAAAAAGGTATGTAAAGAAGGGTTTTTACAAGTGAAAATTACAAATGAAGATATTAAAAATCTGGAAAACTTATATAAACAATATAAAGAAGATTTGTAATAAAAATTGTATATGTTATTGCAAAATAAAATTACAATCGAAGATAATGCTTACAAAAAAAGTGACATAGAGAGCTTGGCTCGATATGTCCTAGCAAGCATTGAATTTGTTCACACGAAATTCGATTTAATAAAAAATCAGGGGATTTTTATTAAAGTTATGGGGCGTTGCCCCAATCCCCATATTGAAAGGAGTAGATTATGGCTAGGAGCAGAAATAATAGAATAGATATTATGCTTAGTGATGAAGAATATGCCAAATTAAAAAGTGATGTTTCTAGAGCTAAGATTAGTCAAGCAGAATATATTAGAAGACTAATACTAAATAAAAGAATAAGAGAAAAACCAGATGATAGATTTTATGATGTAATGTTTCAATTAACTCATATAGGAAATAACTTAAATCAAATTGCACATAAGGCAAATTATTTGAATGAAATTGATAAAAGCTATTATGAAAAAGAAGCAAGAAATTGGTGTGAATTTATGAATAAAGTTAAAAAGGAATATTTGTAATGGCTATCACAAAAATTATACCTATTAAGGTAAGACTTGATCATGTATTAGATTATGCATGTAATGAAAATAAAACAAATAATAAGAACTATGGTGCAATAAACTATCAAGACCTACATAATGTTTTAGATTATATTGAAGCTGATTATAAAACTGAAAAGAAATTATATGTTACCGGTATAAATTGCAATGCAGAGGACGCTTATGAGCAAATGAAAATTACAAAGCAAATATATGAAAAAGAAGATGGAATATTAGCTTTTCATTTAATTCAGTCATTTGAAAATAATGAGAAAGTAACTCCTGAGTTGGCTCATAAAATAGGAATTGAACTTTGTAATGAGTTATTTGCTGACAGATTTGAGTGTGTTGTATCAACTCATTTAAATACTAACCACTATCATAATCATATAGTCATCAATTCAGTATCATTTAAAGATGGAAAGAAATATTACAACAATAATAAAACATATTCTGCCATTAGAGCAACATCAGATAATCTTTGTAAAGAATATGACTTAAAAGTTATTGATAAGAATATTGGTAAGAAAGGTCTAATAAATTATGATAATTTTTATAAAAAATATTCAAGTGAAAATAATTATAAAAACACTACAAAAAGAGATATTGATTTTGCAATTGGTCAAGCTTTTTCATTTGAAGATTTTAAATCAATAATGAAAAAAATGGACTATGAAATTATATTTAGAAGCGGAAAGATTAGTGTAAAACATAAGAATTACAATAGAAATATTAGAATCGAAAGAGCGTTTGGTGCAGATTATTCAGTAGAACGAATTAAGACAAGAATAGTTGAAGAAAATGATACAAGAATACCTTTTATAGAAGCGTATAAATTAAAAGGTACATCAAACAAGTATAAAGGCACATATAAAAAATCTAAAAAGAAAGCAAAAGGATTCATTGCTTTATATTATCATTATTGTTTTCTTTTAAAAGTATTTCCTAATACTAAAAATGTAAATAAAAGATTACCTGCTAGCATTAGAGCAGATATAAAAATAATGGACAAATATTCTGAAGAAGCAAAATTTCTAAATGCAAATAATTTAAATACAAAAGATGAGTTGAATAGTTATAAAGAAAATATAAATATAGAACTAAATAACATATTATCTGAGAGAGAAAGTTTATGGAGATATAGAAAATTAGAAAACACTCCAGAAAAGCAAAAGTTAATATGTAATCAAATAGCTGAATTAAATTTTAAAATTGAAAATATAAGGAAGGAGTTGAGATTAATAGAAGATATTGAATACAGAATACCAAAGATAAAAGAAAACTTAGAAGAGAAGAATAAAGAAGAAAAAAGTAGAAAGGAGAAAAATAAAGATGAGTATATCAAGTGAGTCAGCAGAACAGATGACAAGTATGATTTTAAAAACAGGAGATGTTTGTCTTAGAGTAACGGGAACAGCAGCAAAAGAAGTAGTTGCATTACTTGCTGCAATTTTAAAAAATCAAACTCAAACAAAAGGAAAAACAAGATTAACAAATATGCTTAAGAGTGGTAAAGAATTAAAAGTATTCTCTTTAAAACAACAAGATTTAAAAATGTTTATGCAAGAGGCAAAAAGGTATGGTGTTTTATATTCTGCTTTAATTGATAAACACAATAAAAACTTTGATGGAATGGTTGATATAATGGTACGAGCAGAAGATGCCTCTAAAATTAATAGAATAGTTGAAAGATTTAAAATTGCTACAGTCAATGAAGCTCAAATTAGAACTGAAATTCAAAAGACTAGAGAGGAAAAAGCAAAAGATAAAAATAATATTCCTAATGATAAACAATTAGGCGTAGAACAAAAAGATATAGAAATAAAAGAAAAAGAAAAACAAGAATTAGTACCATTACAGAATGAGGAAAAACAAGTCCCCCTCCTAGAAAAAGACAGCAAAGAGAATCTGTCAAAGAATTCATCAGGAATGTTAAAAAAGCACGAGGGCAATACTAAGGTTGTAAAAAAATCAGTAAGAAAAGAGTTAAAAGAAATAAGAGAAGAAATAGCAAAAGAAGAAAAAACATCTTCTAAATCTAAAGATTTATCAAAAGGTAAGAAAAATAAAAACAAGTTAAATACAAAAAAAGATAAATCTAGATAGGAGGTAACGATGGAAGAAAAATATGTAATTGAATTTGATAGATATGAAAAAGGAACAACTATCAATGCATTAAATCATCTACGAAGTAAGTTATTAGAAGATGGTATATCAACTGATTCAGTCGATGATATTATATTAAAGTTAATGGATGCCCCAGTCAAAAAACAAAAGCTTGTATTAAATAGACTCAAAGGAAACTATATAAGATGAGACAAGATGAACAATTACAAAATAGAATACTATATATTTTAGGTTTAATTCCTACGATTTGGTTAGCTTTAATGGTAGCACCAAATCTAAACAATGGATTAGTAAGTATAATTACAGGATTTACTAATTCAATGAATAATCCGTTTAAAATAAGTTGGTGTGAGAATAGTATAAAATCTATTCTTATTTTTTTACTCATTTACATTATGATAATAGCAATATATGAATCAACAAAAAAGAATTATCGTAGGAGGGAGGAACATGGCTCAGCAAAATGGGGAATAGCAAGCCAGTTAAATAAAAAATATATGCAGAAACCTGAAAACATGAACAAGATATTAACTAAAAATGTAAGAATTGGTTTAAATGGAAAAGAACATAAAAGAAATCTAAATGTATTAGTTGTTGGAGGTAGTGGTGCTGGAAAAACTTTTAGTTATTGCAAGCCTAATATTATGCAAGCTAATACATCTTTTGTTTGTCTTGATCCTAAAGGGGAAATTGTGCGTGACACAGGCTACTTACTAGAGAAAAAAGGCTATGAAGTAAGAGTATTAGATTTAATAAATATGGATAGAAGTCATTGCTATAATCCATTTGTGTATTTAAAGAATGATAATGATGTTCAAAAATTAGTAACTAATCTATTTAAAAGCACTACTCCAAAAGGAGCAAGTTCAAATGATCCTTTTTGGGATACAGCAGCACAGATGCTTTTATTATCATTAATATTTTATCTAATGTATGAAGCACCAGAAGAAGAACAAAATTTTGTTATGGTTATGGAACTATTAAGAGCAGGAGATGTTCATGAAGACGATGATAGTTATGTAAGTCCACTAGATATGCTGATGAATAGATTAGAAGCTAAAAATCCTGAACATATAGCAGTTAAATATTATCATGATTATCATAGTGGAAGTGCAAAAACACTAAAGTCTATACAAATAACCTTAGCTGCAAGACTTGAAAAGTTTAATCTCGAAAGTTTAGCAAATATGACTATGACAGATGAATTAGATTTGCCAAGTTTAGGAGAAAAGAAAGTAGCATTGTTTGCTATAATACCAGACAATGATATATCATTTAATTTTTTAGTTAGTATTTTATATACACAAATATTTCAACAATTGTTTTATTTAGCAGACCATAAGTATGGTGGGAGTTTACCTGTTCATGTTCATTTTGTAATGGACGAGTTTGCAAATGTGAGTTTACCTGACGATTTTGACAAGATTTTATCAGTAATGCGTTCAAGAGAAGTATCTGTATCTATAATCTTGCAAAATCTAGCACAATTGAAAGCACTATTTGAAAAACAATGGGAATCAATTGTAGGAAATTGTGATGAATTCTTATATTTGGGAGGAAATGAACAATCAACACATAAATATGTTTCTGAATTATTAGGTAAAGAAACAATAGACACTAATACTTATGGCAAAAGTTCAGGCAGAAGCGGTAGTTATTCTACTAATTATCAAAATAGTGGGAGAGAGTTATTAACTCCAGATGAAGTGCGAATGTTAGATAATAAATACGCACTTCTTTTTATTAGAGGAGAAAGACCAGTTTTAGATTTAAAGTTCAATTTATTTGAACATAAAAATGTTGCATTATCAGGTTTAGGAAAAGCTAAGCCATATATACATGGTGAAACTGAAAATGCAATTGCTACATTATCATTCGATTATGATAATTTTGAATCTGCACAAGAAATTGAAGAAATAACTTCAGATTATGAGATTTTATCTGAAGAAGAATTAGAAAAATATATTATGGAGGAATTTGAAAATGGAAAAGAAAAAATTTAATGTTAAGAGACTATTGTTTAAGATAGCCGTTATTATATTATATGTAATTATTTTATTTATTGCCCAAGCAAGCAATTCTTTTGCGGCAGATGACCCATTATCAGTAATAAATAATTTATCAAATTTTATTTTTGGATTGATTAGAGCTGTAGGTATGATAATACTTGGATTTGGTATAGTTCAAATTGGTATGTCATTAAAAAGTCATGACCCTTCACAAAGAGCTAATGGAATTATGACTTTAGCCGGCGGCGTAGTAATAACATTTGCAAAAGAAATACTATCACTAATAACTGGTGGATAAAAATATAGTTAAGGCAAATATCTTGATATGATATTTGCTTTATTTGGTTTAAGTTAATTTTATATAGGAGGTGAATTTATTTGAATTGGGTAGTAGGAAATTTACAAAATTCATTAGATACCTGGAACGAAAAGTTAAATGAAATATGGACTTTAGTATCTACATCTCCAGATTCTTTTAGAGGTGGCACAATTTGGAATGTGATAGTTAATATTCATGGTGCTTTACAAGCAATTGGATTAGGACTGTTAGTTTTATTCTTTGTTGTAGGAGTAATGAAAACATGTGGAAGTTTTGCAGAAGTAAAAAAACCTGAACATGCTCTAAAACTTTTTATAAGATTTGTATTAGCAAAAGGTCTAGTTACTTATGGACTTGAACTTATGATGGCAATTTTTAAAATTATACAAGGAGTTGTTTCAACAATAATGTCTTCAGCAGGACTTGGAGAAGCAACTCAGGCAACTTTACCACAGGCAATGATAGATGCTATCAATGCTTGTGGATTTTTTGAAAGCATACCATTATGGGCTGTAACACTTATAGGAGGACTATTTGTTACTGTTATTTCATTTATTATGATTTTAAGTGTGTATGGTAGGTTTTTTAAACTATATTTATATACTGCCATTGCTCCTATACCATTAAGTACATTTGCAGGAGAGCCAACTCAAAGTGTAGGTAAAAACTTTTTAAAATCTTATTGTAGTGTTTGTTTAGAGGGAGCAATTATTGTGTTAGCATGTGTTATATTCTCGTTATTTGCTTCTAGTCCACCAACGGTAGATACAAATGCTGCTGCAGTAACTATGGTTTGGAAATACATAGGAGAACTTATATTTAATATGTTAGTGCTTGTTGGAACAATAAAAGCATCTGACAGAATTGTAAGAGAAATGATGGGATTATAAAAATTGTTAAAGATAAAAATAAATCAAGATAGGAGTGATAGATAAGTGGAAGTAAAAATTAATAGAGAAATTCGACAATATACTGAGTCGATATTTTTTGGACTGTCTATGAGGCAGTTTTTATTTTCTATAATTGCTTTGATAGTTTCTGTAGTACTTTATTTTATATTAAAACCATATTTTGGTATAGAAACATTGTCATGGGTATGCATATTAGGTGCATGCCCATTTGCTGTTTTAGGGTTTGTTACATATAACGGAATGAATGCCGAACAATTTATTTTAGCTTGGTTTAAATCAGAAATTCTAACTCCAAAAAAACTCACATTTAAAGCAACTAACATTTACTACGAAGCAAATAAAAATTCAATTGAAAAATTAGAAAAAGGAGGGAGAAAAACAGAATGAAAACATTAAAAGAATTATTTAAAAGAGATAAAGAAAAATTTGTTGTGCCAAGAAATGTACAAGATATAATACCAATTAAAACAATTTATGACGATGGTATTTTTGAAGTTCAAAAAAATAAATATTCAAAATCGTATAGATTTTTAGACATTAATTATGCGGTAGCAAGTCATGAAGATAAAGAAACAATGTTTTTAGATTATAGTGACTTATTAAATAGTTTAGATAGTGGAGCTACATCTAAAATAACAATTAATAATAGAAGAATAAATAGATTAGATTTTGAAAAAACAATACTTATGAAATATCAAGGAGATGAGCTTGATAAATATAGAAAAGAATATAACGATATGCTTTTAGAACAGGCAAAAGGAGCAAATGGGATAGTACAAGAAAAGATAATTACAATATCAATAAACAAGAAATCTATAGAGGAAGCACGAAATTATTTTGCACGAACAACATCTGAACTTGTAAATCATTTTGCATCATTAGGTTCAAGATGTATAGAATTAGACGCAGAAGAAAGATTAAGGATATGCCATGATTTTTATAGAGTAGGAGAAGAAACTTCTTTTAGATTTGATATGAAAGAAAATTTAAGAAAAGGTCATAATTTCAAAGACTTTATCTGTCCTGACACATTTGAAGTCCAAAGCGATTATTTCAAAATCGGAAATAGATATGGTAGAGTATTATTTTTAAAAGAGTATGCGTCATATATTAAAGATTCAATGGTATCAGAATTAACGGAATTAAATAGAAATATGATGATGAGTATAGATATTATTCCTGTGCCAATGGATGAGGCTGTTCGAGAAGCCGAAAATAGAAGATTAGGAATAGAGACGAATATTACCAATTGGCAAAGAAAACAAAATGCTAATAACAACTTTTCTGCTATTATTCCATATGATATGGAACAACAGCGTAAAGAAAGCAAAGAGTTTTTAGATGATTTAATACAAAGAGACCAGAGAATGTTTTTATCAGTATTAACAATTGTTCATACTGCAGATACAAAAGAACAATTAGATAATGATACTGAAAGTTTAAAAACTATTGCAAGAAAAAATCTATGTCAATTAGGGGTGTTACGATTTCAACAGTTAGATGGATTAAATACTGCAATGCCGTTTGGTGTTAGAAAAATTGACGCTTTACGAACACTTACAACAGAAAGTTTAGCAGTATTTATGCCTTTTAAAGTTCAAGAAATAAGGCACGAAAATGGAATTTATTATGGTCAAAATGTTATAAGTAAAAACATGATAATAGCAGATAGAAAACAGCTTTTAAATGGTAACTCATTCATTTTAGGTGTATCTGGTAGTGGTAAATCCTTTGCAGCAAAAAATGAAATAGTATCAATAATATTAAGAGATCCTAATGCAGATGTTATTATTGTAGATCCGGAACGTGAAGAATCAAGACTTGTAAAAGCACTCGGTGGAGAAGTAATACATGTGTCTGCAACAAGTGATAATCATATAAATGCAATGGACATGAATTCCGAATATGGAGATGGAGCAAATCCAGTTATCCTAAAATCGGAGTTCATTTTGTCTTTATGCGAACAATTAATTGGTAGTGCTAATCTAGGTGCAAAACAAAAATCTATAATTGATAGATGTACAGCCTCTGTTTATAGAACATATCAACAAAACAATTATAAAGGCACACCACCGACATTACAAGATTTTAGAGAAGAATTGCTGAATCAAAATGAGCCTGAGGCAAAGGAAATTGCTCTTGCAATTGAATTATTTACAGATGGTAGTTTGAATACATTTGCTAAGCAAACTAATGTTGATACAAATAACAGATTAATATGTTATGATATTTTAGATTTAGGTAAGCAATTACTTCCGCTTGGAATGCTTGTAGTATTAGATTCCATTTTAAATAGAATTACAGCCAATAGAGCGAAAGGTAGAAATACATATATATTTATTGATGAGATATACTTATTATTTCAATATGAATATTCAGCAAATTTCTTATTTACATTATGGAAAAGGGTAAGAAAGTATGGAGCTTATGCAACAGGTATAACTCAAAATGTTGATGACTTATTACAAAGCCATACAGCAAGAACAATGCTTGCTAACTCTGAATTTATTGTAATGCTAAATCAAGCAAGTACTGATAGAATCGAACTTGCTAAATTATTAAATATATCAGATTTACAAATGAGTTATATAACTAATAGTGGTGCAGGAGAGGGACTTATAAAAGTAGGTAGAAGTCTAGTTCCTTTTAAAAACAGATTTCCACGCAATACCGAGTTATATAAACTCATGACAACAAAACCAGGAGAGGGTATATGATGAAAAAAATAGTATATTTCATAATAGTAATACTGCTAATAGCTTTAATAGTTATTAGCAGTTATTTTATATATAAACAATTAAAAGTTGAAAAAGAACAAGAATCGTTTTTTAAAGAATTATATAAAATTATACAAGTCGATAATGAAAACAATTCAAAAGGCAACCTGAACCCAAATAGAGATATAAATTTAACTGATTTATATGCTCAAAATGATGATTTAATAGGTTGGATAAAAATAGATAATACTAGTTTAGATTACCCAGTAATGCAAACAAAAGATAGACCAGAATATTACTTGAAAAGAAATTTCAATAAAGAATATTCTTCTTATGGAACTCCATTTCTAGCAGAAGAATGTAATTTAGACACAAGTGAAAATTTAATAGTATATGGTCATCACATGAAAAATTCAAAAATGTTTGGAATTTTAGAAAATTATAAGGATAAACAATATTATGATAATCATAAAATAATTAAATTTTATACTTTAGATGGTATTAAAAAATATGAAATATTCGCAGTTTTTAAAACTAAGTTATATGAAAGTAATACTTTTAAATATTATCAAAATATAGAATTAGATTCACAAGAAGAATATTCAGAATTTATAAAAAAGTGTTGTTCAATGTCTTTTTATAATACAGGTATTATTCCAAATTATAAGGAGAAGTTAATAACATTATCAACTTGCGAATATTCTGCTCAAAATAGCAGATTAGTTGTTGTTGCAAAACAAATTATATAAAACTAGAAGAAGGAGGTGCAAAATGTGGCTGATATAAAAACAAAAGTTAGGGGAAAAGTAAAAACATTAGACAAATCTGTCAACACTTCGGCTAGAATAAAAAGTAATATTGTTTCTACAAAAGATAAGTGGGAAAACACCTATAATCCAGATGGAGAAAATGAAGTTGAGTATGCAAGCAATAAAATTTCTAACGGAACTAATATAGCAACTAATAAAAGTATTTATGCTTTTAATAAATATGGTAAAAATGCAGTAAAAGAATCTGTTGAAGATATCAATAAAGGTGTTGAAAGAGTAAAAGCATTTAAAAATAAAATTGCAAGAGGTAAAGAGAAAGAATACATAGAAAAGAATTCTAAAAAAATAAATACTCCTATAAAACACAAAACTATTAGAACATCACAAAAGAATAAAGGAAAATTTATTAAAACTGCAAGTAGTACAGGTATTAAATCAATAAAAACATCAAAAAATATCACAATACATACTGAAAAAAAAGCAAAAGCAACTGCAAAGGTTGCTCAAAAAACTGCTCAAAGAATAAAAGCAGCAGCTGAAGCAAGTGTTAAGGCTACAAAAGCAACTATTAAAGCAGTAATTAGAGCAGTAAAAATGATGATTGCAGCAATGAAAAGTTTAATTATGTTTTTGATTGCAGGTGGATGGATAGTTGTAATGATAATAATAGTTATTTGCATGATAGGATTTTTAGTAAGTTCTGTTTTTGGTATTTTTTTCTCAAATGAGTATGAATCAAATTCTAAAAATATGTCACAGGTTATATCTGAATTAAACACCGAATTCATGAATAAGATTACAGCTATTCAGCAAGAAAATCCTTATGAAGAATACGACATTGAAGGAAGTAGAGCAGAGTGGAAAGAAGTTTTATCTGTTTATGTAGCAAAGTATAGTAATGGCAATTATCAAACAGAAATGATGTCATTAGATGATAATAAAATTGAGGAAATTAAAAAGATATTTTGGGAAATGAATGAAATTGCATTTACAAAAGAAGAATCAACTGAAGAAAAAGTTATTATACATTTAACTTGGACTGAATATAAAACAATAACTCATACAAAATTACATATCAAAATAAATCATAAAACAGCTGAAGAAATGGCTGACAAATACAATTTTAATTCATCGCAAAGAGAACAATTAAATGAACTACTAAAAGATGACTATGTAAGCATGTGGGCAAATGTTATATATAATTCTTCAGGAAGTAATGATATTGTTGCCGTAGCTCAAAGTCAAATAGGAAATGTTGGTGGACAACCTTATTGGTCTTGGTATGGATTTAGTTCAAGAGTTGAATGGTGTGCAACATTTGTATCTTGGTGTGCAAATGAATGTGGATATATTGATGCAGGTATAATACCGAAATTTGCAAGTTGTGAATCGGAAGGAGTTGCATGGTTTAAAGCATGTGGTTTATGGCAAGATGGCGGATATATTCCAAAACCTGGAGATATCATATTCTTTGACTGGGCTGATAAACATGATGGCATTGCAGACCATGTCGGAATTGTAAAATGTGTTGAAAATGGGCGTGTTTATACTATAGAGGGAAACTCAAGTGATAGTTGTAAGGAAAGAGATTATGATTTAAATAGTAACGAAATCAGAGGATATGGCACTCCAATGTATTAAAAATATAACAAACGAAAGGGTAATAAATAATGAAATTAAAAATATTTGATGTAGTAGAACTAAATGATAAAAATAGAGCAACAATTTTAAATATAAAGAATAATGAATATTTAGTAGAAATTGTTAATTCTGCTGGTGTCTCTATTGGAAACAGAATAATTACTGAAAAAGATATAAATAGAATTATAATAAAAAAATCAAAAGAAAAAATGAAATAAAAAATCCAGGTATTTACTCTATATAAGTAAGTACCTGGATTTATTTTTTTGTAGAAATTTAATATATTTTAAGTTTTTTTACTAATTATATGATATAATGTGCAAAGTAAGGTGGGAGTAATAAGTGATAAAAATACTATTTGTATGTTTAGGCAATATTTGTCGTTCTCCAATGGCAGAATTTGTCTTTAAGGATATGGTAAAAAAGAATGGACTTGAAAATAAGTTTTATATAGATTCTGCTGCAACAAGCTATGAAGAAATAGGTAATGGAATGCATTATGGAACAATAGATAAGTTAGAACAAAAAGGTATTCCATATACAAACCATAAAGCAAGAAGAATTACAAAGAATGATTATAAGAAATTTGACTATATTATTGGCATGGAAAATAAAAATATAAGAGATATAATTGGAATTGTTGGACAAGATGTTGATAATAAAGTATATAGGCTTTTAGAATTTTCTAGTAATCCAAGAGATATTGCTGATCCATGGTACACTGGAAATTTTGAAATTACTTATAATGATATTATAGAGGGATGTAATTGTTTTCTTAATAAGATAAGGAGTGAGCTTAATGACAGATAAAGAGTTAAAAAGTTTTACAATTAATTATATTTCATCTAAGGAGAAAGAAAATCCAAATTATATTAGATATACTTTTTATGAGTTAAGGATAAAAAATAATTTATCTGAAGCTGAAGTAGATGAATTTTTAAGAATGAACAAAGATTACTTTGAAAATAAAGACTATAATGTTTATTTTACTGGAGCAAAGTTTACTTATGAAAATGCAAGTAGAACGGTACAATCAAATGAACTGATGATAGCAATAAAAGAATAGGAGAAACAATATGGAAATATTAGAAGAAAAAGTATACAATCAAGTAAAAAAATTTATGATAGAAAATAATATAGACATAGGTAATAGAGGAATAGTTGCAAATTCAAATATGTGTACAATTATATCAAAGTTTATAAATTATAAATATAGTGTTAATGAAATTCTGCTAATTTATGATTTTATTACTGATGTATTACAAGGGAAAATACCTAAAATAATAAATGAGGTTCCAAAAGAAGAAAGGATAAGAACAGCCATTAAATTATTGGATAAAAATTATATATCATTTTACAAAAATGACTTAAATGTGGAAGAAAAAGAAAAATTTGCTTGGTGCATTGTATATTCATATTTTACTTATGGTTTTAATGAAGAAACAGGAGAAATGGAACAAGGAATATATGATTTTACATCATTAGATAAAATAGAAAAAGAATATTATTATGAAAAAGAAACATTTCCCTCTAAATTTTCTGTTATAAAATATTCAGATGATTCAAACGAAAACTATGGATTTGTTGTAGAAAATCCAATAGAAGTAACATCTGTTGAATTAGAGTATAAATATTTGAATTCACTTATAACTTTAGATAATAAAAAAATAAGTTATGAGAGAATTGGATCTTTTTCGGGAAAAAACAATACTTATGTTGATGGATATGAAATTTATAAAAAAGGGATTATCGGAAGAAAAAAAATTGGAACAATCTATATCTCAGGAGACGGAAGTTCTAATGCCACTAAAGCTCCAAAAGGATTTAAATTTATCTAGTTTTGTGATATAGATATAACTAGTTTCAAATTAAAAAATATTATAGACAATAATTTTCAAAAAATGTCAATATACCGAATTATATAAAGCTAATACTGAAGAAAATAAAAAATAATAAATTATATAAGTAATTTATGAGGTAGATACAATGGAAGATAGAATAAATCTAGGATTATTACATTTAAAATGTCCTTATTGCAAAAATGAATTATCAGTTATTTTTGGTAGTTTATTTGGTAAGAATCTAAAAAAAATTAAAGAAAGCAAAATAAAATATGTTTCGGGGTGTAGTTTTGACTTTAACAGAGATACTTTCTATTGTGATAAATGTAAAAAATATTTTGATAAAAATTTAAATGAAAATCATTTATAAGGATATAGAGCAGGTAATTAGTTGAAAATTATTTACTTCTTTATGATATAATGCAAATAATAATGTGGTTTATTGGAGGTGTTTCTATGATTATAGGATATTATCATCAATTGTTCTTCGGCGGAGGAACATATTATAAACTATCTAAAAAAGCACAAGATTGTAAATATAAGTTTGAATATTGTCATTCTGTAATTCCAAATTATATTCCAAATGCAGAAGAGTTTATAAAAGAATATAATACTTTATCATTTAAAGATGAAAAATTCAAAGAATTAAATGAAAAGTTAAAAGTTAAAAATATTGAATTTAATAATTACATAAATGAGATTATAGAAATAGTCAATAATTCGGATTGGAACAAAATATCAAATCAAGAATATACGTCTAATAACCTAGATGATGTATGCTGGGATTTCTATATAGAAGCTGAAAATAAAAAATATTTTATTAACGGTTATTCTGTATATCCTATAGAAATAGAAAAAATTTACGATTTATTTGAAAAAATGCAAAACGACTTTTAGAAAAAACTTGATTATTTGTTGTCTTATAAATATTTATTCTAAAAGAATAATAGATTAGTTTGAAACATAACTAATCTAAATTTTTATATTTACTAGCAAACAAGTGTTTACAACAACAAAATAAAATGATATAATTCATATAAAATTGAGATAGGGAGGTGGAATATGCAAAATAAAAACATATATGTTGCAATTGATTTAAAAAGCTTTTATGCTTCAGTTGAATGTAGAGAAAGAGGATTAGACCCTCTAACAACAAATTTAGTAGTTGCTGATAGTAGTAGAACTGAAAAAACAGTTTGTCTTGCAGTTAGTCCATCTCTAAAACAATTTGGAATACCAGGTAGAGCAAGATTATTTGAGGTTATTCAAAAAGTTAGAGAAGTAAACACAAATAGAAAACTTAATGCACCAGGACATATATTAAGCGGAAAATCTTACGAAGATAGTGAATTAAAAAAACATCCTGAATATGAATTAGACTACATTGTAGCACCACCTCAAATGAATAAATACATGAAATATAGTACAGAAATCTATAATATTTATTTGAAATATTTTTCTCCAGATGACATATATGTGTATTCTATTGATGAAGTATTTATAGATGTTACACATTACTTACAAACATATCAAATGAAAGCAAGTACATTAGCAACAAAAGTAATTCAAGAAGTATATGAAACAACAGGCATTACAGCAACATGTGGTGTAGGAACTAACCTTTATCTTGCAAAAATTGCAATGGATATTGTTGCAAAACATGCAAAGGCAAATAAACAAGGTGTTAGAATTGCATGCTTAGATGAAGAAATGTATAAAAGACAACTATGGAATCACAAACCTCTTACTGATTTTTGGAGAGTAGGAAAGGGAATAGCTAAAAAACTAGAGCAAAATAATATGCATACTATGGGAGATGTCGCTAGATGTTCAATTCAAAATGAAGATAAATTATTTAAGCTTTTTGGAATCAATGCAGAACTACTTATAGACCATGCTTGGGGATATGAGCCATGTACTATGCAAAGTATAAAATCTTATGTTCCGACAACAAATAGCATAAGTTCAGGACAAGTATTACATTGCCCATACAATTATGAAAAAACAAAACTTATAATAAAAGAAATGACAGAATTATTAGTTTTAGATTTAGTAGATAAACACATGGTAACAAACCAATTAGTATTAACTGTTGGCTATGATATAGATAATTTAACAAATAGCAATATCGATTATAAAGGAGAAGTTACAATTGATAGATATGGAAGAAGTGTACCAAAACATGCTCATGGTACAATCAATTTAGACCATAAAACTTCTTCTAATAAAATAATAGGAGAAGCAATCCTTGAATTATATGACAGAATAATAGATAAAAACTTACTTACAAGAAGAATTACGATTTCAGCCAATAATGTTATAAATGAAGAACAGGCAGAAAAAGAAAATACATTTGAACAAATAGACTTATTTACAGATTATCACGAATTAGAAAAGAAACATGATGAAGAAAAGAAAGAAAGAAATCTTCAAAGGTCAATTTTAGATATAAAGAAAAAATATGGTAAAAATGCAATTCTAAAAGGAATGAATTTTGAAGATGGAGGAACAACAATTGAAAGAAATGAACAGGTAGGAGGTCATAAAGCTTAATGAGAAATTATGATGATATAATAAATTTACAAAGACCAATATCTAAACATCCCAAAATGAGTTTATATCAAAGGTCGGCACAATTTGCACCTTTTGCAGCATTAACTGGTTATGATGGACAAGTTAAAGAAACAGCTAGACTTACAGACAAAAGAATAGAATTGGACGAAGAAGTAAAATTGATATTGGATATGAAAATTCAAGTAATCCAAGAAATGCTATCAAATAGACCTAAAGTAGAAATAACATATTTTATACCTGATACAAAAAAAGACGGTGGAAAATATGAAACCATTGTAAATAATGTTAAAAAGATAGACAATTATAACGGACAAATTATTATGCAAAACGATTTAATAATAGATATAAAAGATATAGTTGATATAAATAGTGATATATTTAAAAGCATAATTTTTGACTAAAAATATAAGAACTAGAGCATTATATAATTCTAGTTCTTATATTTTATCCATATAGTCTGATACTAAATCTTCTAATTTTATTCCAAAAACTTTAGCAAAACCGCAAAGTTCATAATCAACAACAGTTCTTTTACCAGTTTCAATTTTATAAATTTCCTGTTTATGAATATCTATACCTTGAAGCATCAATTTATCTGATAAAGCTTGATATGAATAATTATTAAGTTCACGATAGTATCTTATTCTATCTTTCACAATATTAAGACTATCACCAATGTTAGTATTTCTTCTACTCATAAAAATCTCCTTCTAAATTTTTATTGAATATATTGATTTTATAACAATTTTTTGTTACAATATAACCTCAGCAGGTTACATTTGAATTGTCGACAAGTTTCGACATAACATTATAAAATTTATTGATATAATATTTTTAATAAATTGGAAAGTGAAAGAAAAATGGGAAAAATAAAAGTAGTAATTGCAGATGATGTAAATGTTATAGCAGAACAACACAAAAAAGTTGCATCATCTTTTAGTGAGATCGATGTAATAGGAATAGCAAAAAACGGACAAGAAGAATATGAAATGATTGTTAATTTACAACCAGATTTAGTTATAACAGACAATCAAATGCCAGAGAAAAATGGAATAGATGTAATTGAACTCGTTAATAATTCTAGTATTGCTCATAAGCCACAATTTATTCTTGTAACAGGAGATTCTGGTGCAGAATTTAATAAGAAAGCGTATGACTTAGGAGTTTTTAAAGTAATAAGTAAAATTTCCTATGAAAGTCAATTGAAATACGCAATTGGTGACTTCTTGTATTTACAAAGCACAAATGAAAGTGATATAATAGAAAAACATCAAGAGAAAGAGGAAAATACTGAAGGAAAAAGTATATTTAAAAAATTATTTAAGAAGAGGTAATTTTTTATGGATGATACCTTGAAAAAATGGAAAAAAAGATACTTTAATAAAGAAGTTGTTGATGTAAATAAAGAATTTACTGATAAGGAAAAAACAACATTAGAAAAGTTAGGTATTAAATTATCAAATAAGATTTACACAGAGTATGAGTTTGAACAATTAAATGGAGATGTTATATTATATTATTATGATGATGAAATGACAGAAGAAGAAAAAGCTGAGTGTAAAAAACTACCTGATAATATAACTAGAGATGAATATAATGAATTATTAAATAAAATTACTATGATAAATAGTAAACATAACTTTTAAAAAACGCTTTTATATCAATGGTTTTGCCATTGATATTTTTTTATTTTTTTGTCGCATTTTGTTGTTAAAAAAACGAATTTATGATATAAAATATACTAGATATTTGTAAAAAAATACATGATACAAGGAAATGAATTGCTAGTATCAATAAAACAATAAAAGAAAGGATTTAATCAAATAAATAATTTAATTTTTTATTAATTTATACAATTGATTAAAATGTAGAGAAAATGAACAAACAACAATTAGCATCAAAAATATGGGAATCAGCAAATAAAATGCGTTCCAAAATAGAAGCAAATGAATATAAGGATTATATTCTAGGTTTTATATTTTATAAATTCTTGTCAAACAAGGAAGTAAAAGAAATGGAAGCTATGGGGGCTTCTGATGAAGAAGAATTAAAGCAAATACTTCAAGAATCCAACACCAGAATTGTTGACCAATTAAAAAATCGTATAGGTTATTTCATTGCATATGACAATTTATTTAGTACATGGATAAAAAAAGGTAAAGACTTTGATGTGTCAAATGTTAGAGACGGTCTTTCTGCTTTTGATAGATTAATTAATCCTAATCATAAAAAAGTATTTGAAGGAATATTCAATACTTTACAAACTGGCTTAAGTAAATTAGGAGATAATAGTAAGTCACAAACGAAAGCAATAAGTGATTTATTGTATTTAATTAAAGATATTCCTATGGATGGAAAGCAAGATTATGATGTATTAGGCTTTATTTATGAATATTTAATTTCAAATTTTGCTGCCAATGCTGGTAAAAAAGCGGGAGAATTTTATACCCCACATGAAGTATCTTTGCTAATGTCTGAAATAATTGCAGAACATTTAAAAGATAGAGATAAAATTGAAATTTACGATCCAACATCAGGCTCTGGTTCATTGCTTATAAATATAGGAAAATCAGCTTCTAAATATATAAAAGGTGAAAACAGAATAAAATATTTTGCACAAGAATTAAAACAAAATACATATAACTTAACTAGAATGAATCTAGTAATGCGTGGTATTTTGCCTGAAAATATTGTTACAAGAAATGGAGATACATTAGCAGAAGACTGGCCATTTTTCGATGAAAAACATGAATATACTCCACTATATGTTGATGCAGTAGTTTCAAATCCACCATATTCACAAAATTGGGATCCTACAGATATGGAGGTAGATGCTCGTTTTAAAGATTATGGTCTTGCTCCAAAATCAAAAGCAGATTATGCATTTCTTTTGCATGATTTATATCATTTAAAGGATGATGGAATTATGGCTATTGTTTTACCTCACGGAGTATTGTTTAGAGGTGGAGAAGAAGGGGAAATACGTAAAAACCTTATTGAGAAAAATAATATAGATTGTATAATTGGACTTCCAGCTAATATCTTTTTTGGTACAGGAATTCCAACAATAATTATGATTTTAAAGAAAAATAAAACAAATACTGATATTCAAATTATTGATGCATCAAAAGGATTTATAAAAGAAGGAAAAAATAATAAATTAAGAGCGTGTGATATTAAGAAGATTGTTGATACAGTAATAAAAAGGAAAGATATTGCTAAATATTCAAGGGTAGTTTCAAGAGATGAAATAAGAAACAATGACTATAACTTAAATATTCCAAGATATGTGGATTCTTCAGATGAACAAGAAAGCTACGATATCTATTCATTAATGTTTGGTGGAATACCTGAAATAGAACTTGAAAGCCTTGATAAATATTGGAAAGCATTTCCAAGCCTAAAGGCAGATTTATTTAATAAAATCAATAATGATTATAACGAATTAAAGTCAGAAAAAGTTGATGAAATTGTAAACAATAATAATGAAGTTATTAAATTTAAAGAAAATTACAAAGAAATATTAAAAAATTATAACGGTCACTTAAATAAATACTTGTTAGATGATATTAACAACATAGATATAAATAGAGGTGAAGAAGATTTAAGCAGAGAATTATTTGATATGCTAGATTCAAATAATTTAATTGATAATTATGAAGCTTTCCAAATATTAGATGATTCTTGGAATAAAATTGCACAAGATTTAGAAATAATTCAAACTGAAGGATTAGATTCTGTAAGGAAAGTTGATCCTAAAATGGTTTTAAAAAAGAAGAATGGAAAAGAAGAAGAAATTCAAGAAGGATGGGTTGGCAGAATAATACCATTAGAATTAATACAAGAATATAAGCTAAAAGATGAATTAGATAGTATTAATGATAAAAACAATAAATTATCAGATATTTCTAGCCAGTATGAAGAATTGTTCGAAAACGTGCAAGAAGATGATAAAGATTCTATTTCAAACGATGATAATACTGCATTTGATTTTAAAAAAGTTGCAATAAGAGCCAAGGAAATTGTTAAAGAAAAAATAGAAGTAGAAAAAGACTCAATTGAAGAAATATTATTGAAGGTTAATAAATTACAAGAGACAGAGAAAAATTTAAAAAAGGAAGTAAAAAATGGGACCGAGAAATTGATTGATGATTCTAAAAAAGCAATAGAAAATTTAACTGATAGTGAGATTAATGAATTACTAAAAATTAAATGGATTGATACATTATCAGATAAATTAAATGATTTATCTAATGAAGTTATATCTAATCTTGTAAAGAAAATTGAAGCTATTTCAAGCAAATATAGTGAAACGTTAATAGACATTGATAAACAAATAAAAAAAGAAGAAAAGGAATTATCAAGTATGATAGATGAGCTTACAGGTAGTGAATATGACATGAAAGGTCTTGAAGAATTTAAATCTTTGTTGGGAGGTATATAGAATGAAAAAAAATGAACAAAAACCTAAGATAAGATTTAAAGGATTCACAGATGCTTGGGAACAGCGTAAGCTAAATGAAGTAATCTCTGAATATAAAGAAACTGTTGATTCTGGATGTGATTTACCAATATTAACTTCATCTAAAAGTGAAGGAGTTGTATTACAAGAAGAACATTTTGGTAGAATACAAAATCATGATATTACAGGGTACAACATCTTACCACTAAATTATTGCACATACAGAAATAGAAGTGATGGAGTTGATTTTACTTTTAATATTAACAAACGTTGCAATAAAGGCATTATAAGCAAGTTTTATCCAGTTTTTACTGGGAAAAATAGTGATATATTTTTCATTTCATTAGAACTTAATCATAGCAAGGAAATTATTCATGAAATTTCTTATACTTGTACAGGTACAGGTCAAAAAGTTTTATCATTTTTGGATTTACAAAAAATGAATATAAAAATACCTAGTTATAATGAACAACATAAAATTGGACAATTATTTGAAAAGATAGATAACCTTATCACTCTTCATCAGAGAAAGTGTGATAAGCTAGTAAACATTAAAAAGTCATTATTAGAAAAAATGTTTCCTAAAAATGGCAATAATGTACCAGAAATAAGATTTAAAGGATTTACTGAAGCTTGGGAACAGCGTAAGCTAAATGAAATTATGGATAGATATGATAATTTAAGAGTTCCTGTTGCAGCAAACTTAAGAATAA
Source organism: uncultured Clostridium sp. (assembly GCA_900553755.1). GTDB lineage: Bacteria > Bacillota > Clostridia > TANB77 > CAG-508 > UMGS1901. The sequence continues at coordinate 31,877 of USEX01000001.1, read as the reverse complement.
AAGGGGATACTCCTTATTATGGTGCTAATGGTATTCAAGACTATGTAAAAGGTTATACACATAATGGAGAATTTATATTAGTTGCAGAAGATGGAGCTAATGATTTGAAAAATTATCCAGTACAGTATGTAAATGGCTATATTTGGGCAAATAACCATGTTCATGTACTACAAGCAAAAAAAGAAAAAGCCAATAATAAATTTATAAAATATGCAATTTCTCAAACTAATATTGAATCATTATTAGTTGGTGGTGGAAGAGCAAAATTAAACGCAAATATTATGATGGAAATCGAACTAAAAATGCCAAATAATTTGCAAGAACAATCCTTAATTGGAAATATAATTTCAAAGATAGATAACCTTATCACTCTTCATCAACGTAAGTTAGAACAATTGAAAAATGTAAAAAAATCACTGATTGAAAAGATGTTTGTTTAATAAAAGGAGGATAAAAATGGCATTTGATGATGAATTAGAATTTGAAAAAGCCGTTGTAAGTGAGTTACAAAAGCATGGCTGGAAACATGGAGTGTTAAATCATCCAACAGAAAAAGATTTATTAAAAAATTGGGCAAACATATTATTTGAAAATAATAGACAAATAGATAGATTAAATGAATACCCTTTAACAGATACAGAAATGCAACAAATAGTTGAGCAAATTACAAAATTAAGAACACCATTAAAGTTAAATGGATTTATAAATGGCAGAACTGTATCAATAAAAAGAGATAATCCAAATGATAAAGCACATTTTGGAAAAGAAGTATCTTTAAAGATATATGATAGAAATGAAATTGCAGGAGGAGATAGTAGATATCAAATAGCTGAACAGCCAATTTTTAATACAAAATCACCAATTCTTAATAATAGACGAGGAGATTTAATCTTGCTTATTAATGGTATGCCTGTATTCCATATAGAATTAAAAAAATCAAATATTCCAATATCACAAGCATCTACACAAATTGAAAAATATGCACACGAAGGAATATTTAATGGAATATATTCATTAGTACAAATATTTGTTGCAATGAATCCAGAAGAAACGATTTACTTTGCAAACCCAGGACCAGATGGAAAATTTAATTCAGATTTTTATTTTCACTGGGAAGATTTTAATAATGAACCTATAAATGATTGGAAAAAGGTAATTTCAAGCTTATTATCAATTCCAATGGCACATCAATTAATAGGATTTTATACTGTTGCCGATGATACAGATAATTGTTTAAAAGTAATGAGAAGTTATCAATATTATGCTGCAAATGCTATATCAGATAAAGTTTCAACAATAAAAGATTGGAATGACCCAAATACAAGAGGTGGTTATATTTGGCATACAACAGGTTCAGGAAAAACAATGACATCATTTAAATCAGCTCAATTAATTGCAAACTCAAAAGATGCTGACAAAGTAATATTCTTAATTGATAGAATTGAACTAGGAATACAATCATTAAGAGATTACAATGGTTTTGCAGACGAAGATGAAATTGTTCAATCAACAGAAGATACAGAAGAATTAAAAGTCAAATTATTAAGTAAAAATCCGATAGATACTTTGATTGTTACATCTATTCAAAAAATGAGTAGAATAAGATACGAAAAAGGTATAAATGAATCTGATATTGAAAAGATAAATAAAAAAAGAATTGTATTTATTGTTGATGAATGTCATAGATCACAATTTGGAGATATGCATCAAGCAATAAGAGATACTTTTCCAAGAGCTGTATTCTTTGGATTTACTGGAACACCAATTTTTGAAGAAAATAAAAAGAAAAACAGTGAAACTACAGACATATTTGGAAATGAATTACATAGATATACAATAGCAGATGGAATAAGAGATAAAAATGTTTTGGGATTTGATGTAAATCAAGTAAAAACATTTAAAGATAGTGATGTAAGAAAAAATGTTGCATTACACGAATGCAAATGTCATAGTGAAGCTGAAGCAATTTCAAACCCAATAACTGCTAAGAAATATTATGAATTTATGGACAAACCGATGGCGGGTACAAAAGATTCAAACGGATTATATACAAAAGGAATAGAAGACTATCTACCCAAAACACAATATCAAACAGATAAACATAGAGAAATGGTAGTCGATGATATTTTAAATGTGTATCCAAGATTAAGTAGAAATGGTAAATTTTCAGCTATATTTGCTACTTCAAGCATAAAGGAAGCGATTACATATTATAAATTATTTAAAAGCAAAAAAACAGGACTAAAATTTGCAATATTAGTTGATCCTAGCATCGATAACAATGATGGATTTGACTTTAAAGAAGATGGATTGGCAGAAGCATTTAAAGACTATAACGAAATGTTTGAACAAAGATTTTCATTTGCCAATTCTGCATTATATAAAAAAGATATAAGCCTAAGAATGGCACATAAAAAGCCTTATACTCAAATAGGGAAAGACCAAATAATAAACATATTAATTGTTGTAGACCAAATGCTTACAGGTTTTGATTCAAAATGGATAAATACATTATATTTAGATAAAGTCCTAAAAAATGAAAGCCTAATACAAGCATTTTCAAGAACAAATAGATTATTTGGACCAGATGAAAAACCATTTGGAATTATTAGATATTATAGATTTCCTAATACGATGAAGAGAAATATTGAAGATGCAGTAAAAATGTATTCAGGAGATAGGGTAATAGGGCTTTTTGTACCAAAACTTGAAGAAAACGTTAGAGAAATGAATTATCATTTTGAAAAAATAAAACAACTTTTTAAAAATAATGGATTAAATGATTTTAGCAAGTTACCAGATGATCCAAAAGAGAAAAAATTATTTGTAAAAGAATATAATGAATTTTCAAAATATTTAACTGCAGCAAAAATACAAGGATATAATGTCAAAAGTTATTCTGATGACTCTAATAATGATACAATAAATAAAGAAAAAACCGAAGAAAATATAAATGATGAAAATCAAAACGTAGAAAAGATTGATAGAAATATTAATGAAAATGTTATCAATTATAATGAAAATTCAAATTTTGTTTTAGATAGTGAAAAAGTTGCTGAAGATAGTGATGATTCATACAATGTTACTTCTATCGATTCTGTAATTAAAATATCACAAAATGATTTGGACGCATTAAAACAAAGATATAAAGAAGTAGGAGCAGAAACAAAAAAAGAAAGCAATGGTAATGGAATAGCATATGATATAAAGGGATATTTATCAGAGGGAGATTCTGTTAAAATTAATCACGATTATATGAATGGTAAATTTCAAAAATATTTAAAAAATTTATCCCAAGAGAATATTACCGAAGATGAATTAAATCAGAGTTTAGAAGAATTACATAAAACATTTGAAACTTTAACTCAGGAACAACAAAAATATGCTAATATCTTTTTACACGAACTTCAAAGTGGTAATATAGAAATAGAAGAAAGTAAAACATTTATGGATTATATTACTGAAATGCAAACTAAATTTGAAAGAGACCAAATATCAAGAATTTCAGAAGCACTAGGAATTGATGAAGAAAAGTTAAGAAATATAATGAATTCTAACGTAAATGAAGCAAATTTAAATGATTATGGACGATTTGATGAATTATTAAAATCAATTGATATAGATAAAACAAGAAAATACTTTGAACATAAATACAATAGGGCATATAGTAATTTTGAGTTGAATCAAGATTCATATGATATGATAAGAGACTTTATTTTAAAGGGTGGATTTGAAGTATAATTTGAATGGAGGAAGATATAATATGGGACTATTTAGTTCAAATAATGATGACGACTTTAAAGTAGGAGACAGGGTTAGAGTAAAATATAGAGAAGAAGAAGGATATATAATAGACATAAGTGGAAGTTTATATATGGTATCTCTTAATAATGGAGAATATGTAGATTCTTATTCAGCAGACCAATTAGAAAAATGCTAATGAAATTAGAGAAATAAAAAGAAGGCGTATGCCTTCTTTTATTTGCCTTTTAACTCTCTAAAATAATCAACAACGATAGTAAAAAAATATTTAGGAGTTATTATATCATTATTATAAACATGAAAAAAGGAGCGTAGCTGTTCCTTAGAAATATGACTATTCATTGTATCTATGGAACTTCTAATACTCCTTTGTATCTTATTTACTTTTTCCTCATTTATAAAAGCAACTAATTTATACAGTTCAGTAATATTTGAAAGAAGATTTATATCTTTATATGCAAATTGTATTGCATCAGTGATATATCTTGCACCTTTTGAATATATATTAAATTTAAAGTCAAAGAGAAGGTCTTTAATTTCTTTTTGTGTTAAAATTTCTGAAGTTTCTCCAATTTCTTTAATTGTTTCCTTTAAAGTATCATAATCAACAGGCTTTGGCATAATTCTATATATTTTTGATGTATTAAAAAGATTAATCCTTAAATCTGTATGCCCTGACACGATTATAATATTACACTTATTTTTTTCTGAAGAATCTAAAGATAAATTATCAATTACATCAATGCCGCTTAAACCTGGTAACTTTAGATCTAATACTAAAACGTCAGGCTTTTTTTCTATGTATTGTTCAACAGTCGACGGTCCATCTAAGGTTCTTGATACAACTTCAATATCTTTGTCTTTTGTTAGAAACTCACAAAAATTAGTATTTTGTTCTAAACTATCTTCAGCAACCATAACACTTATCATTTTATTTATATCCCCCTGTGAAATGATATTCTAAAAATATTATACTTAATGTTCTTGCCAATCCCTAACTATTTGATTTGAATTATACCACGAAAGTATTGATTTTTCAATTATTTTGACATATTTTTACATAATTTAAGTAAGATTATGTTTACAATTGTGCCAAAAAAGGGAATAAAAGGGAATTTTCAACATGAATTTTAAAAAAAGTAGTATTATGCCACTAGGACAAATAGTCTATATATTTTGAGGTAATAATTATCTACTAAAGTAAATAATTTTAATTCAAAATACAAATGATATTTTAGTAATTACATATAATTATTTTTACTAAAGATAGACTATTGAGAAAGGAATTTAAAAATATGTAAAAATTAATAAATTTATAAATATAAAATTTTATATACAATAAATTATGCCTTTAATTATAGGACTATGTCCTTGATTGGAGGTGTTTCTATATGACTATAAGAATTTATATTACTAATTTACAAGTCGAAATTGTTCATTATTTTATGTTCAATTTTGACTTGTTTTTTTGTAGGTCACCTCCTGAAAGTTCGTTTATTTATACGAGTTTTAGGAGGTTTTATTATGAGAATAATTCATATTGATAATTATGATGTATGTGAGGAAAATGGAAAGTTTTTGGCAGCTTCATTCGTTGATTATGAAGGAGTATCACATTCAGTTGAACTTACTGAAGAATTGGAAGAATACTTTAGAAGTGTAAGAAAAGAAGAATTTAGAGAAGACTGGGAAAAAAGATTTCATATTGATGTTGGAATAAATTCAACAGAAGATGTTTTTGAAATAAAAATATCAATGAATTCAAATTGTAAATCTGCTGAAGATATATTTTTTGAAAACGAAATAGAAGAAATTATTTTAAAAGAAATAAACAACTTACCATCTCCCCAGAGAAATAGAGTTTATTTGAAAATTATTAAAGATTATAAAAATGCAGAAATAGCTAATTGTGAGAATGTTGATAAATCAGCCGTTACAAGAAGCCTTAAAGTCGGAATAGAAAAAATATTTAAAAAATATAAAAAATTTTAAATTTACTATCAACTTTTTGACTTTAAAACACTTAACAAGTGAGAGGGATAATTTAACTTCTTATTTTGAACATTGAAAATTGAATAGAATTTAGTTAGGTACACCCTATATATGAGCTAGTGCAAAATCTATATTAGTGACAAATATAGAATCACTTAAATATGAGAGTAGCTACTCATAAGGCGAAGAAATATATAGGCAAAAATGACACTCTGTGTTCAGTCACAGTTCGAGCGAGATAATAACCGTCGCAAGCAATGAGAACATGCCAGATTTCTGGTGGTCGCTTCACTCCAGACCGAAAGGTTAGAAGCCATCTGAGGTGCAATTTAGCAAATTGCCATCTAACTAATTAGAAATAGATAAATATAAAATGGAGGCAAAATAAAATGAATTTAGATTTAATCACAATGATAACCATGTTAATAATCATGAGTCTATTCATAATTGGAATATTATTTTATTTGATTATTATATGGTCTGACCAATGTACTACAGAAGAAGAACAATATTACGAAGATTTAGAACAGATGGAATATTTGAAAAAATATAATGATAAAAAATAAAACAGGAGGTCAATTATGTTTGAATTAACCCAAAAGGAAATGGTAGCATATATCATTTATTCTTCTAAGAAAATAGACAAATTTTCTGACAAAACACTAGAAAACTACATAGAAATATTGCAACAGGATCTAATAAATACAAATATAGGACAAGTCTTATGCAAAATAGATTTGAGATTATTTAATAATTTTGAATTTAAAGCTAAATTAAATCATTCTGAAATAATTGTATATGCAAAATTAATTTACAAAAGATTACTAAATTATTTTGATAAGAAATTTACAGATGAAGATATTATAAAAGAAAGTATATTTATATTCAAAGAATATTCAGTAAGAACAGCTAATGAAGAAATAATTAAATTAAATTAAAATTATAATTTATATATAAGCAAATGTCAAAGGTACAAATTTTGAAAAATATTAAATATTTTTAATTTTTGCACCTTTGTTTTAATTTTTAAAATTTAATAAACTTCTTAAAAATAAAACTTGATATTTGCAAGTTTTATTTGAAGGAGGTATAGAAAATGTCATTTCTTGATAAACAAGCTGAAAGTCCAGAATATCTAAATTACTATCTGAAATATATAAGATATATTCTTTTATATTCAGAAACAACCGTAAATGAGATATATGCAGATATAAGAACTTTTTTTAGATATTTAATAGTAATAAATAATGAGAAAGAATATGCAAATCTTACAAAAGACAATTTTAAAGAAATAAAAATAAAAGAGGTCTCACTAGAAATGCTTGAAGCAATCAAGCCTTATACAATAAATGATTATCTTTATTTTTTAAGATATACACTGGATAATTCTGCAAAAACAAGAAACAGAAAATTATCATCTTTAAAAAACTTTTTTAAGTACCTTGCTGATAATAATTTAATATCATTTAATCCTACACAACACGCAAAATATGGCAATGTAGAAAAAAGATTACCCAAATATCTTACATTAAATGATAGTAAAACTCTGTTATCTAAAACGATAACATCAAATAAAAGGAATACAATAAGAGATTATGCCATTGAATGCATATTCTTGAATTGTTGTCTAAGACTTTCTGAACTTGTAGGACTCAATATTACAGATATGAAGTTAGATGAAAGAACAATAAAGATTACTGGTAAAGGAAGTAAACAACGAATTATATATATAAATGATGCTACATTTGAAGCTATTAATGAATATCTAAAAATTAGGCCAAAACTTGACAAAACAAATAAAGATTACAATGCTTTATTTTTGAGCGAAAGAAAAAAAAGAATATCAAGAAGAACTGTACAAACAATAACAGAAAATTGTCTTAAAATGGCTTTTGATGGTTCTAAAGATAATTTACATACACATTCATTAAGACATACTGGAGCAACACTTATGCATAATGAAAATAATGCTAATATTGTTATAATTCAAAAGATTTTAGGACATGAGCAGTTATCATCTACAGAAATATATACTCATATAACTAATAAGAAAATGAAAGAAATTATGCAAAATTGTACTATTTCAAGTATTTTAGAGAAAAGGGAGGAAATATCAAATGTCAAAAAATAATTATAAGGAATTTATATCAGATTTTACTAATTATCTATATGCTATAAAAAATTTATCAGAATTATATGTTAAGGGAATTGTTGGAACAGTACATCAGTTTTTAGAATTTATAAATATATATAAATTTGACCAACAATTTGAATCTGTAGAAGATATCTGTTTAAATGATATTAGAACATTAACAAATAATGATGTTTATAGTTTTGCATTTTATTTAGCAAAAAACGATTATATGACAAGCTCTCGTTCAATTAAAATAGAACACTTGAGAACATTTTTTGATTTTCTATTTAGAATAAGACATGATATATTCAAGCAACCATTTAAAAAGATAAAAGCAGAAAAAAGGATTACAAAACAATTACCTAATTATCTATCATTAAATGAATCCAAAAAACTTATAGATTTGTATAATGATAGTCAAAAGGTAAGCGAAATTAGAAATAATGCAATAATAACACTATGTCTGAATTGCGGGTTAAGAGTATCTGAAGTTTCAAAATTAAATATATCTGATTTTAATTTCACAACTGATACTTTTTTAATTCATGGTAAGGGAAACAAAGAAAGAACAGGCTATTTAAATAAAAATACCAAAGATGCAGTTTTAAAATATTTAGACATACGAAAAAAAATTAAAGTAAAAAAGAAAAAAGATTCTGATGCATTATTCATTTCAAGGAAACACGAAAGAATCGATGTAAGTAGTATTAGAAGAAATCTAAAATCTGCTTATACTCAAGTAAATTTGGATACTAAAGAATACTCTGTTCATACGCTAAGGCATACCTGTGCTACTTTACTTTACAAGTCAGGACAAGATATTAAGTTAATACAAGAGTTGCTGGGGCATACAAGTGTTAACACAACAAAAATATATACACATTTATATGATAAAGAAGTAGAAAAGACAATGCAGGAACATCCTTTGGCACAATTTAAAATTAAAAATGCAATAGATTTTTGTCCTATTGCAGTATAGGAGGTTAAACATGAAAGAGTCAGAAGCAAAATTTGATTTAAATGATATTAATCCTGTAGATATGAGGTTATTATCTGAACAAGTTGATATTATATTAAGAGCATTAGAACTTTATGCATATAATTTAGAGTATATGTTAAATGGAGAAAATAGTTCTGATGAAGAAAGGCAAAAGAAATTAGCTATGCTTAAATATACTTATGAACAAGTATTATCAGAACAAGCAGAACAAGTTAATGCAAAATCTAATAATTCAGAAATGCAAACACCATTTGGTAAAAAAATGATAAAAGATACAACTATTATTGATATTATTCCTAAAAATAAGGAATTTAAAGTAGTATAGTAAAATTGATATAAATCCTCAAAAAGTGACCTTCGAGAATCGATTTTAAGCCATTTTTATAATTTAGACATATAACTTGCTATTGTAAAATTGCTTGAAAATATGAATTTATAAGGAAAGAGGGGAATAGAAGCAAATTTTTAGAAATTGTAAAATTACAAATTATAAATTATATATAAAAAAATAAAAATAATAAATTTATAAAGTAACTATAAAATAATTGAATAAATAATAAAACTAAAATTAATCAGAACAAATAATTAATAATGAAAAAATAAAATCATTGCGAAATCTAATTTAAATATAAAAACATAAAATAATTAAATAGTAAATTATTATTGGATTCACTTTAACAGGTCAAGAGACAGCAGAAGGGAGGGACAGATAGACTTGTGGAAGTGTAAAAAAAGAAATATTGAACATTGCACAAAATCAAAGTTTTGTGCAAAAAGGAATAGGAGTAAAATATATGGACGACCTACCCAGGTGTCCTACAACATATTGATATATCAACAATTTTAGCACTTTATAGCTTATTATTTATACAACAAACTATATTACTTATTTATTAAAATCTCTTAAAATCGATTCTGAAGCTTCTTTATTTTGTACTTATATTAGTTTATTCTAATTTAATATTATTTCATTGTAATTTTATATTGTATCTTTATAATTTTTTATCAAAATCTCGAAATCCGCTCAAATCCTTATTTTAGCCATTTTTCAAGACATGTAACTATATTACTTTTTTCTAAAAACGCCTTAAAATCGATTCTCGTGCGTTGCTTTTTAGGCATTTTTCAGCATTTTTCAGAAAGCTTTATAATATCAATATTTTAGTAGATTTATATAAATTTTGCTGCAAGTCATATTATTAGAAAAAAATTCTAAACATATAACTTGTTAAGTTTTATATAAAAATCTCTTAAAAACGATTTTGAAGCGTTTAATTTATAAAATAATATTAGTAGTTAAATAATTAAATCTGATCTGAAAAATTTATAAAGTTATTCATTATAATATGTAAAAATTTATTTTAGACAAATGTTCGGTTTTGAATTTTAATGTTCGTATTATAAAATTATAAATTTAACATTGCACAAATTTAAAATCTGAATTTTATAAATTAAAAATCTCAAAATTTTAATTTACTAATTATAAATTTTATTTTTATGATTTTGTTTTATAAAAATTTTTTAGAAATATTATTGTAGGATCTTTTGGAATAAGTTTTGAAATTTTATTTTTATTTATTTTTAAAATCTTCAATTTTTCAAAACTGCCCCTCTCTCTCCTACTCTTCCACTTTTTTAGTCAAAATTGAATTTTTATCCAACATGTAATTTGAATTCTAATTCATTATTCTTTATACCGTCATTTATTAGCATTTTGCCTATTTCTGGTATGTTATCAGTATTATTGCTCTTACTTTCAACTTGTTCTGCTTGAGTTGATAAGACTTGTTCGTATGTATATCTTAAAAGTGCTTTCTTTTCTTGTCTTAAGTTATCTGAAGAATCATTACTATTTAACATATAATCCAGATTATAGCCATATAACTCTAAAGCTCTTAATATAAGTTCGACTTGTCCATCAAGTAGATTTAATTCTACTGAATGAATATTAGAAGTGTCGAAATTTCCATCAAATTCTTTCATGAGTTCCTCCTTATTATATTTGTATTAAGCACAATAAGCAAGAGCATTCTCCATTTTGAATTGTGCTAATGGGTGGTTAAGCATAACATCCATAACTTCTTGATCGTGTAAGTGAGTATATATTTCAGTTGTATCAATCTGAACATGTCCTAACAGTTTTTGAATTGTATGTATATCACAACCTGCTTTATAAAGTATTGTAGCGCATGTATGTCTTAATGTATGAACAGAATATACTTTTTCATCCAATCCAGACTTTTTATATGCTCTTTTAACAATCATTTTTATTGTTTTATCACTCATTCTTAATCCGTATGCTGTAAGAAATAAAGGATTACCTCTAGCTTTATCATGTGATGTATCTCTAATTTCTAAATATTTAAGGAGAGCTTCTTTAGTTATATCATTTAAGTAATTTGTTCTTTCTTTATTACCTTTACCAATAATCGTAAACCTATCATCTTTTAAATTTATATCATCTATATTTAAGTTTTTAATTTCAGAGAGTCGCAGTCCGCAATTTAAGAATATATGCAGCATAGCATTATCTCTAATTTGAATAGGATCTTCACTATTTGAATAGATTTTAATAAGATTTTTAGCTTCTGCTAATGATAGGTAATTTGGTAATTTCTTTTCAATTTTTCGTTCGCTGTTTATTTTCTTAAATGGTTCTCTAAATATTTTATGTTCTATTCTAAAAAGGTAATCAAAGAAAGTTCTTAAATGTTCTATTTTTACAACTCTGGAATTGTTCTTATAATGTGATTCTGCTAAAAAGAATATAAAACTATAAATATCACTATTATTTAAGCCTCTTATATCATTTAAAGTCATTTTAGTTATAGAATTATATCTGTTTTTAAATTTGTGAACATTTATAAATTCTAAAAATTGTTCGATAGTTACAGTCATATTTTTTATATAAACATCTGATAAGTTTCTAATTGCAATTAAATAGTTTGAAAACTCTTCAACAAATTTAGGTATTTTTAATTCAGTATTCATCTAACTCGTTCCTTTCTATCTAAAATATTAAAGTTTAGCATAAGTTCCTTTAATTTCTTATTTGAAACATGAGTGTATATTTGAGTAGCATCTAAAGATTTATGCCCTAAAATTTTCTTTAAAATAAAAATATTTACTTCATTTTCTTCATATAGTAAAGTAGGACTTGTATGTCTTAATGAATGTGTGTGATATTTCTTTTTAAAGTCTTCATCTTCGTCTTTAAATAATTCGTTAAGCTCATCTTTTATAATAACTTGAACAGCTCTTTGAGATATTCTTTTATTTCTGGAACTTAAAAATAAAGCATCATAATCTGTATTATCTTTTCCTATTTTTGGTCTTATTTCTAAATATGCTTTAATAGCTTCACATACGGCTGCATCTAAATATAAGATTCTTTCTTTATTACCTTTGCCAAGTATTTTTACTGTTTGTTCGCTATCATCTATCTTAATATTAGAAAGATTTATTCCAACTAATTCAGAAAGTCTCAATCCGCAATTTAAAAAAATACAAGTTATTGTATAATTTCTTATTTTATTTCTATCATCTGAATTTATAATATTTGAAAGTAATTGTTTACTTTGTTTTAATGTTAAATGAACTGGAAGCCTTTTTTCTGTCCTTGCGCCTTCCATATTTACAGTAGGATTTCTAAAAATCATATTGTTTACATCTAAATACTCAAATAATCTTTTAGTTGAAGCTAATTTTCTGTTCATAGTTTTAGCATCATTCTCAAGTACAACATGCAAAAAGCTCATAAAATCATTAAGTTGAAAACTTGTTATCTTATCTAAATCTTTTACTGTAATATCTTTAATATCAATCTGTTTAAATTCTTCTTTAGTTATTGTATTTAATTTATTTTTGTCGTACAAAGATAGTTTTACAAATCTTAATAAAGTTTTTAGATCATAATAACTTTCATCTGCTGTTGTTTGAGCTCCAGATTCAATAAATCTTTTATATTTTAAATAGTTATTTATAAATTCTGGAGTATCTTTTTGTTTTGTTAAAAAAGACATACTTGTTCTCCTTTCTTGTGAAATTTTTATTTGTCATCAATTTAGCACATCTTCTTTAGTGAAAACAAAGGTGCAAATTCCAAAATTTAATGGATTTGCACCCTTGACAATTTTATTATTTTGATCTTTTCTTAAGTTGCTTCTTTTCATTGTATTCTTTTATGTATTGAATTTGCTCTTCATCTTCCCTCTTTCGTTCTTCTTCGGATTTATTCATATTTCCTCCGATAATAATTAAAATAGTAATTATACCGAACAACATCATAAAAATTATCCATATAGTCATTGAAATAATATCTAACATAATTTATACCTTCTTTATATTAAAATGTAGGAGAACTATTAAATCCTCCTACATTTGTTATATTTACTCATTTATATTTTTTGGATATTGGTTAATATTTGTCCTCGACATCCCTTAACCTCTGGGAATATATTAGATGGTAGGCTGCTACACTACTCCACTTGTTCACCTTGTATTGTCCCCAATACATTTTGATATTTCAGGTACTTGTCCGACTCTGTCGAACCTACGCTCAATGCTTGCGACGGATCATAACATATAAAATGTTACTTCTACGCTCGAACTATGACTACGCAGGTGTTTCACTTTTACCGATTCATTGAAGTTGCAAACTTCAGTATATTATAGACATTTTAAGCCCCATAATTTCAGCAAGAGATTTGTATCTAACAAATGTATATTTATTTGTCAATGTGCAACATACCAGAAGAATTTTTATATCCTTCTAATAATAAGGTGTCCATGACAATCTAAAACGGAGATATTTTTTTAAGATTTTTTTCGATTTTTTGATAATGTTATAAAAATGTTAAAGCAAATATCTTGTTTTAAATCTTCATCAAACTTGCCATTTACAAAGCAGTTGTTATCAATAAACTTGTCCATCTGTTTTAGAATAGATTCAATTTCCTCATTTGTAAGATTAAAATTATTAAATAGAATTTCATTAGTCATTGATAATACCTCCAATCTTTTTTAATACTTTAGATAGAATCTTATATTCATAATTTTGGTGCTGTTTTAAATAACTTTTAAATTCTCTAAAATTATCAGCGTTTTCAATAGTTTTCTTTAGTGTGTTCATTTCTCTTCGAGTAAGATAAGGTTTAGCAATTCTTAATAATTCATCCATGTAAAATTTATTTTCTACTTTTTCCAATTCAGAATATGTTTCAAGCCCCTGAATATTATCTAATGGTTCAAACTTCGCTATTGCATTTCTTCTAAATTCCTTTGTAAAATATTTTCTTTTTGTATTAGCTACTATTGTAATTAAGTAATTTTGTTCGTTCTCATTTAATTTATATTCTTTCATAAAAATAAACCTCCTAATTAACTTGAATTTGTATTTCAAGCCAACTAGGAGGCGCTCTAGATCTATTTGTAACTAATAATAGTAATAAAAAAACATGCTCTAACAAACAGTATTGTTCATTAGAGCATGTTAACCCCATAAGTTTTATATCTAAAACTGAATATTCAATTAGATTATTTTGTAAAAGTAAATAATTGAGAATCAATTCAGACTTCCTTTAAACTTATGTAGGTCTGTTGTTTCCTTAAAAATCATCTGAAGTAACTCTCATATTATTTATCTAATAAAGTATGATAACTTTATTATATTTACAAAAAAAATAAATTGTCTTTTTTGGTATTATTTTGGTATATATTTGGCATCTAATTGGTACAATTTTATGTCAAATTGTTTTAGATTTTATGATAGTAAATGATAATAATTTATGATAAATTATGATATTTTATGGAGAAAAATGAGAAAAAATAGTATTTTTTGTCGAACCTTGTCGATATTTTGAGAGGCTGAAATCATTGATTTATAAGGCTTTTTGTGATATAATGTAAGTGTCAACAATAAAATATTGAGAGGAATAAAAAGGAAATTGAAGAAAGTAGTTCTAGTTTATGATAACTTGTTACATAAGCCAAAACTTCATAATTTAACTTCTTTTGAGAACGCCAGTAAATATGAATATGAATATGAAGATATATTTATAACTGAATATAAAGATATTTATAATGTATTTGTTAATTCTTTACCAGATGTTTATATAATAAATGTTAGCTTTAATAATTTTGAAATAGTTGAGAGAATTAGAAGTATGTCCATTATAGCGAATAAAAATATTAAACTAATTATTATCTCTTCTGATCCAGAATTTCGAGATATATTATATAAATCTAAAATTCCAGATAGAATATTTTCTGAAAATGTTGCAACTGATGTTTTAGAAGCTACAATTCTTGAGCTTTCTAACATTCACTTGTTTAAAAATAAATTTTTGTATGTTGATTTAATAAATCAATTTGAGTTAAAACCATACTCCCCTACAACTGAACATTTCTTTGTCAGTCTGCAAATTGCAAGTTCTAACCCTCTTTTATTAAGCGGTCATATAAATAATATTTATTATAGTATAAGTAAGGAATTTAATATTTCTACTGAAGCAGCAAGAAAGAGCATATATAGAGTAATTGAATCTGCAAGGCGCAGCTCCAACGACGATTATATATGCTCTATTTTTGGAAATAAAACTCTTAATGATATGAGTCCTTCAAGATTCCTAGAAACTATTACATGGAAATTTAGAGATGATAAAAGGTAGCTTAATTGCTACCTTAATTCACTCCATCCTATCATATTTTAAAGTATAACTGTAATTGTATTATTAGATATTTCTATTGAATCATTGTTTACTAATAATTCCAAATTGCTAAAATCTTTATTTTCAAAGTTTTCTGCTACTATTGAAATTTTAGTATTTTCTTCTTCTTTTTGTATTTTAATATTTATATTGTTTTTACAATCTTTAGCTAATAATTCAACAGATTCAATTATGAAGTAAATTATATCGCTTGCATTGTGTTCTATTACAAAGCTTTCTGATTCTTCAATGTTCATAGTTGAATTGCTAATTAGTAATGTAGGTCTTAATAGAATTGTTATAATATCTTTTAAATCATTTAAGCTTACTGTCTTTATATATTCAAAATTTAAAGCATTATATAATTTTCCTATTCTTTCTACTGCATTACTTATACCTTTTGTTTCTACTTCGTAATCATCTGTATCAGATATAATTGAACCATTCATACCTGCAATTTGCATTAGTTGATCTTTAGCTTCATTTACTAAATTTGCAATTAAGCCACCTGTAATTGAACTTTTAAAGTGTAATTTAGATATTTCTCTATCTTTTTCAATTATTTGTTTGTTTAAGAAAGATGTTTTAATTGCAGCTTTAGTCATAAGAACTAATTCATCTTCTCCCTTAAGCTTGTCTAAATATCCTTGAATATTCATTTTATCTATCATTTCAAGAGGTGGAATTTTATCAGAATATCCAGTTTGAAGTATTACTATTGTTTCATTATTAAATTCTCTTAATTTTTGAACGAACTCATCTCCATTCATTTGAGGCATAAAGAAATCTAATAATAATACATCTGCTTTATTTGTTTTTAAATATTCTAATCCTTCTATTGGATTTGAAAAACATTCAACTTGCATGTCCTCAAATTCAAGACAGCTTTTTGTAGAATTTAAAACCTCCTCTACATCATCTATAACAACAACTTTTGCATTTTTGTAAATATTTTCTTCCATCTAATTTTCCTCCTTAATATTTGGTATTTCTATATAAAAGGTTGTACCAACACCCTTATTAGAATCAAAATACATTTTCCCTTTAAAGCTACTTTCTATTATTGTATTAGAATAATATAATCCGAAGCCTGTACCTTTTTCTGCTTTTGTTGTTTTAATTTCCTTAAAGATATTATTCTGTATTTCTTCATCAATTCCACCTGCCTCATCTGAAATAGCGATTATTACATTATTATCTTTATTTTCTGCTTTAACTCTAATTATACCTTTTTTCTCAATAGAAACATAAGCATCTATGCTATTTTTGACTAGATTTCCAATAACTCGATCAAGCTTGTTCTTTTCTCCATATATTGTAAGACCTTCTGGAATATCACATTCAAGCTGACAATTATTTTTCATTAAAATACTTCTAAACAATATTTTAATTCCATCTATAACATCTTGTAATAAGAATTCTTCTTTGTCTGTATCTCCAGTTGCTCTAATTTGATTTCTTACGCCCATTATAATATTTCCCATACTATTTAAACTATTATCTATATTATCTAGCATTCTATTTAATTTTTCTTTTGTTTCATCTTCAGCAGATATTTTATTAGAATTCATATATTTTTTTAAAGTTGAAATATCTAGTTTAACAGCAGATAATGGCGAATTCAAATCGTGTGCTAATCCTCCTGCAAATTCTCCTAGTATAGCAAATTGAGCTTGTCTTTGCATTGTATATTGATCTTGTTCTATTTGTTCAATGTATTTGTTAGTTTCTTCTTGAAGTGCGGTAAATGATTTTATCAGATCGCTTATTTCATCATTTGAAGAAATAGGAATTTTATCGCTTAAATCTACTTCTTTAGATTTTACCATATTACTTAATCTTTTGGTTACAAGAGTTATATCTCTAAAAATATAGTTTAATACATATACAAGTAATCCCATAGAAACAAATATAAGTAATATAGTAACTATTATAACGCTTGAAATCATATCAGGAGTTGAAGTTGCATACTTAATACCAACAATGAATTGCTGATTATTTATTGTTATAATTTTAAATAAACCTTCATAATCTGTTGCGTAGAATTCATAAGTTCTATTTATTTTATTTTTCATTGCTACATCTGTAATATATTTAACGAAAAATTCTGAAAGGTCAATATCTCCTTTTATCTTTTCTCCATTTAATGTTAGTATAAAATAACCATCATCTTCACTATGTTTCTTTATCTTTGCTAAACTATTTTCTAATTCATATACATTATTGTATTCAGCTATTATATTGTCATCAATTTCTTTTGAATAGATTCTGTATATATTTTCTCCATTAGTAATTATTGATTTTGAATAACATATAAAAGTAATTAAAACACTTGTAATTATAAGTAATGGAACTACTGTAAATACAACTGAAGTTTTAATACTGCGTCTTCTTAATTCATTTAATATTTCAGCTTTTTCTTCATCGTTTTTATCTGTTTTATTAAATATTTCTATTAGTATGTCTTTAAATATTCCTTTACAAAATACATAAGATAGAGTTGCAACAGACAATAACATTGCAAGGAACACTAAAGAAACTCTTAATATTACTCCCCAACTACCTTTTAAGATTAAGAAAGTACATGTTATAGAAACAATAGGAGCAATAATTTGTAGTAGATAAATAATTTTTGGTGTTCTTTCTATGATTTTTATAATATCAATATATTTTTTTTCAATATTTTTATTGTTTTCTAATAGTAATTTATCTAGCTTTTTGTGTGTTAGAAATAATATTAAATTTTCTACAAAAATACAAAGTAATAACATTGACATATACTGTTGAGTATATGTTAATCCGTTAATTCCAACTTGAAAAGCATTGTTTATTGAGTTAGGCGGATAGTTTAATAATTTTGGTATAAATGGATAAAAGACTAATACTGCAATTATATCTATAAAATTATACATGAATATTAGTTTTTTCCATTTCTTCTTAAAATCTTTCATTTCTTTCCCCTTAATTTATATATTTTTTAATATATTCTTTAGTAATATCATTCCATTTAAAGCCTTCATTTTCTAAATATATATAGCTTATATTTGAATTGATATTTTTTGTTTGTACTTCATTTTCAAGTAAAGCAATCAACTCATTTTTATCCTCTAAATCTGTTACGATTTTTTTCTTATATGTTTCTCTATCAACAACTTTAATAGAGTAACCTATATCATTTAAAATATTTACTAAATCACTTATAGAGATTTTATTATTATTTTCAATATGATAAATATTTAATTTATTGTCTAATAAAATTTTAACTATTGCAGTAGCACATAAATCAACAGGACTTATATCTGTTTTATACTCCATAATGTTGTCTAATACCACCTTGTATTGAGTAATTGTTTTTAATTTTGTTATGAAAGCATTTGATTGTTCGTTTAATTGGAATTTTCCATCTCTTTTTCTCCACATGATATTACCCAATCTAAATATTGTTGCTGTATTACCTTCATTTATTGATTCTGCTACAAGTTGTTCTGCTTCAAACTTTGTTTTGATATATATGTTTTCTAATTGTTGTCCGCAATATAATGTAGATTCGGAAATAGCCTCTTCATTTACTGCTCCTTCAAAAACTGACATAGTTGAAATCTGAACAAAATGTTTATTTTCTTTTTTACAAAATTCTAAAGCTTTTTTTACACTATTATAATTTATATTATAGAAATACTCTGAACTTCCAAAATGTTTAACGCATGCAGCGCTATTTATGATCATTGTAACATTTTGCTTAATCTTTTTAAAATCGCTTGGACTCATTCCAAATTTATCAACTGTAAAATCGCCATTTAAAGCAATTATTCTTTTCTCATATTTTTCGTAAAAATCTTCATCAAAATAATCTATCAATATTTCTCTTAATCTTGAGCAAGCTTTTTCTTTTGTATTAGATCTAACAAGACAATAAATATTTTGGCTTGTATAGTTTAATAATTTTTCTAAAATATGAGAACCTAAAAATCCAGTAGCTCCTAAAAGTAATATATCTCCATCAATAGTTGATTTTTTTGCTTTTTTATTGTCAATTTCTTTTATATATGTTTTAGATTCCTCTACTTTTGTTACTTTCTTATCAAATTTTTCTGCCAACAAACGAATTGAAGGATAGTTGTAAAAATCTTGTAATGTAAATTTTAAGTTAATCTTTTCAAATTCGATTATAAGTGATATAGCTTCCAATGAATCAATTCCTAAATCTAGGAAGTTGTCATTTATACTTATAACTTTCTCCCCTACTTTTTCCTTTACTATATTGTATATTGCGTTTTCTGTTTTTGTTGAAGGTAAAACTATATTTTCCTTTACTTGTTCTAATGCAATATTCATCAATTTACTATTATCAATTTTTCCATTGTTATTTAAAGGAAATGTTTCAAGCTTAATAAATTTTGAAGGCATCATATAATATGGTAATGTCTTTGATAAAAATTCTCTTAAGCTTTCTTCAAGCATATCTTTATCATTTAATATTACAAAAGCAATAAGTTTTTCTTCTCTATAATTATCTTTGTCTAAAATAACTTTTGCATTTTTAATTTCATTGTTGCTTTTTAAAGAATTTTCAATTTCTCCTAAATCGATTCTATATCCTCTAAATTTAATTTGATTATCATTTCTTCCAACAAAAATTATATTGCCATTCTTATCCCATCTGCCAATATCTCCAGTTTTAAACATTCTCGTTCCATTTATAACTAGGTATTTTTCGTTTGTTAATTCTTTATTGTTTTTATATCCTTTACCAACTCCATCTCCACTAATATATATTTCTCCATTTGTGTTTATTGGTAATATGTTTTTATCTGAATTCATAATATAAATCTTCGTATTATCAATCGGATGTCCAATAGGAACTATTTCATATTCGTTGTTTTCATTTGTAAAATCATACATTGTAGAGCATATTGTTGTTTCGCTTGGGCCATATCCGTTGATAATATGAATGTCTGGCTTAACATTTATGAATTTTTCTAAAGTAGTCGTTTTTATAGGTTCTACTCCAACAAGTATTTTGTTTAACACTATCTTTTCTTTGTATTGATCCATAATATCAGAAATATCTTCTAACATTGAAGGAGGAAAATATGCAAATGTTATTTTATTTTTAACTATATATTTAACTATTTCTTCAATCGTAGAATATGTTATATCTTTATATAAAGATAATTTTGCACCATAAAATAAAGGTGTAAATATTTCTGCAATACAAACATCAAAACTAACATTTGTAAGTGATAGAAAATTATCCTTGTTTGTTATGTTTTTATTCAAAATATTATAAAAATTATTTACAAAATTTATAAGATTTCCGACTGTTTGTTCTGTTCCCTTTGGCTTTCCTGTTGTTCCTGAAGTATATATTAAATAAGCAACATCATCCATATTAACTTTAGCGTTAATATCTTTAAAAATCTTATATCTATAAAGTCTATTTATATCAATATTATTTATATTTGTATATTTATTTAATAAAGATCCTTTTGTTAATAAAGCTTTTGCTTTACTGTCTTTTAATATATATCTTATCCTTTCATCTGGTAAGTTATTATAAAGCATTATAAAGCTTGCTCCAATTTTTAGAGTAGCCAGTAATGAAATTATAAGTTCAATACTTTTTTCTTCTAATAATACTCCTATAACATTTCCTTTTTTTATGCCTTCTTTTGAAAGAATATTAGTCATAATATTTACTTTTTCAATTAAGTCTTTATAACTAATTTTTGATTCTTGATCTTCAATAGCTATGCTATTAGGATATTTTTGAGCAATATCACTTATGATTTCAATAATATTCTTGTCCTTGTTATATGCAATATCTGTATTATTGAAAGTATTTACTATTGTACTTCTTTCATCTTCTGTAATTATTTCTATGTTTTTAATCTTTTGCTTTGTGTTTGTTGCAATTTGTTTAACAATATATAGCAATCTATTATGGATATTTATAACTTCCTCTTTTGCTATTGAATTAGCTTTATAATCATAATTTATAATAAATGTACCTGTATTCTGCATATCGCTTATATGTATTTGTAAGTCGTCAGCGCAATAACCATTAAATTCCCAATTAGTTTCGCAATCCATCATAAACGAGTTGTCTATTTTAGCATTTTGATAAGAAAATGCAACAGAATACATTTTTTGATTTGTATCTAATTTTTCTTTAACATCTTTTTGCAATATTTCATAAGGGTATCTATAATGTTTCATAAAACTAAATTGTTTTTCGTTAATATTCTTTAAAAAATCAGCACATGATAAGTTACTATTAACATCTATGCAAAATGGTAGAGTTTCTATAAACATTCCCATTGTATTCTTTAGTCTTACATTTTTTCTATTTAGAACTGGCATTCCTATTGCAATATTCTTACTGCTTGATATTTTGCTCAAATATATTGAAAAAGCAGACATAAATAAACATTGTGCTGATATACTATTTTCTCTACAAAACTTACTTATATCATTTACTATTTCTTTTGAAAGAACAAAGTTTTCCCTCTTACCTCTTGGATTATTAGTAACTTCAAAAAATTGTGTTGTTCTTTCATTTTTATACTGCTCTTGCCAATATTTCTTATCATCCTCAAATCTTTCGCTTTGTAAATAATTATCTTCAGTATCTATATATTCTTTATATGAATAAGTTATATTTTCTATTTCTTTATTGTTTTTTAAGTCTTGATATATTCTAATTATTTCTTTTGCATACATACTTACAGTCCACGCATCAGCAACAATATGATGTGAAACCGAAAGAACATCTGCTGTTCCATTTTCATATTTTAACAAATAAAATTTCATTAAATTATTGTTTAAAATAGTAATATGCTTTCTGGATAATTCTCGTATTTTTTTATCTTTGTCTATTGTTTCATCAATAGATATTTTTTCTACATAATCATCATTGTATTCTCCGAAATATTGATAATAATCCCCATTTACTTTAGTGATTTTTATTCTTAAAGCATCATTTTGCTTAACTATGATCTCTAGAGTTTTCCTTAATAAATTTATATCTATTCGTTCTTTAAACGCAATTCTACCAACTACATTATTTACTGATGTAGATTTATAATATTGTTCAGTTAATAAAATATCTCTTTGTGGAGTAGTTAATCTATATAACTTATCTATATTCATTCATTCACCTTCGTTCTTCGGAAACCCCTATTTTCAACTATATTTCATATACTATCAAATGTGTACTTAATTTATATTACAAGATATTGTAAAATCGTAACAAAATTTATAACAAAATGTCCAAACATTATTGGCATGATTTCCTTTTTCTTTTTATAATATAAACACATAAATATTATTGCAGGAATAAAAGCTACAAACCTATAAATCATGTATTTTATATCTAAAATCATTGGGAAAAAGCAATGTTGCAATAAATAAAACAATATCGTAGGATATAATAACTTTAATTTATTTATACCAACTCCTAAATATATTCCTTCTTCAGCAAAAGTTGAAGTAATCGGTAAAAATATTAAGTCAAATATAACTATAATTATCGGTAATGGTTGAATCATTATATCTGGTGTATATGGAATTGTTTTATAAAATATAAATCCAGATAAGTACGATCCTAATATTCCTATTAAAGTTATTAGTAATCCAATTATGACAATATTCTTTATTTTTGATTTTTTATAATCAATTAGTTTTAAATAATTTACATTATTTTTTTTACAAAATTTATATAATACAAAAATTGTAATAAAATTACATACTATAACAACTAAAGTCCAATATTTTGAAATTTCTTGAATATCTATTTTTGTAATTAAAGATATTAAGAAAAAAATCAATATAAATAAAATTGTTCTTAATGGTAATAAAAACCATTGCTTATTTTTACCCATTTATATACACTCTTTCTTTAGTTTATCGTTCATTTTTTAATTTGCTTTTTTTACCAAATACATTATAATACAAAACAAAAAAATTGTCGATACTTTTTTGCCTCCAAATTATTGTTCTTATAATATTTTTGACAAGTTAGAAAAATAAAACCTTATCAATCCAAAACGACTAATAAGGTTACTTTATTATTTATTCATTTTGTCTTTTAAATAGTGTAATAATCCCATTATATAAACAATTTTGAAATTAAATTCAATAACTGTGTTGTTAAATGTTTCATATCGTCAACATCTATGACTCGATCATAAACTTCTTTTAATGCTTCGTAACATTCTGTATCCTCTTTTTCTTCTTCCAATGCAACACCTATAATACTTATTCCCTCTTTTTCAATCTTTCTTGCTGTATTATGAGTGTCTTTTGTAGAAACAGGAGGACTATAATCATCATTGTCGTTTGCTGTATGACAAGGGTAACCATCTGAAATACAAATAATCACTTTGTGTTCTGCGTGAGAATGCTCTATGAGATATTTTTTTGCCCACATTAAGGATAGACCTTCTCTAGTCCCTTCATCAGCATCTAACAACAAAATATTGTACTTATCATTTTTAGTATAATTAAAATCTACTAATATTTTATGTTTTACTAATGGTTCATCAAATATGGCTCTATGTTCGACAATAGCATGCTCAATACCATTTTTAGATAATACCTCGTGAAGTATTACTGAAGACTTAATTGCATTTCCGTTTTTAGCTCCTGCCATAGATCCTGATCCGTCTATTAAAAATAGAATTGCTATATCTGGTACATCTATTCCTTGAACTTTTCTATACCAATAACGCTTTTTCAAATCGCCTAATCTTTTAGATTCTATTCCACTTCCAAAACTAAATTTATCTTCTTTTGAGTCAACATTTCCTTTTAGAAGTTGACTAAATTTAGCGTTATAAGAATTTATATTAAGCTTATATCTATTGTAGATATTATCATAAGCTTTTTTCATATTTATATTTGGTTTAGGATATGTAACTTTTATTTTAATGTCTTTGTGCATTGCACTTGCTTTTAAATCTCCGCCTGTATATTCCCAATGTTGAGTAGTTTTTGAAGCTTGTCTTATACTTTGTCGTTTATCTTCTTCAAATTTTTCTAGTTCATAAATATACTGCTCGGAATAATTATCATCAATTTTGTTTCCTTCTAAATCTGTAAATAATCTTCTTGTTATTACTGCCTTTCTTCCTTTAGATTCAAATTGATTTATAGACATATCCTTTCCAGAGTGAGTTTTTTCATCTCCAACTAAAACAGAAATGAATTTCTTTACATACTCGTATTTCTCAATGTCTTTATCATTTATTTTAGGAATTAAAGGTTCTATAATATCAAAAATTTTACTTGTATATGCGTATCTTTTATCTGGATCTCCGCAAATACTTCCTTCAAGCCATAACTCTTTTGTCTTATCTACATATTCTTTTATATCTTCTGAAGGTTCTTCAAGCTTTACCATAGGATATAAAAGCATTGTAGCAAAATAATCAATTAGTTCCATTATTAAACTTATTTTTCTTTGTATTTCAAGTTCTTCTTCAGAAGGTTTTATTTCTTGTTCTTCTTCTAGCTTTGTAAATTCTTCAAATTTTCTCTGTATTGTTCCTTTAGCAGGTGTAGTTGAAAATAATCTTGAAACTCTTCCAAAGGTTAAGAAAAGATTCATATTATCGAATTCACTAGCTCCTGCTGCTTCAATAAAGCAATCCTCAATTACATTTGATATACTGCTTAATATCATTTGATTAAATTTATTGTTTCCTCTAGGATCTTTTAATAAATCTGGAGGAAAGTTAGTATAAATTATATGTAATGCTTCATGTATATTTTGCGCTCTAGTAATCATTTTTAAAGCTATAAATCTATCAATAGAAAAACTTTGAGGAAGACCTAAAAATTCTTCAGTATTTTTTAATGCAATATAATCGCAGAACAATTCATCATTTGCAGGATCTACAACTATATTTTTTCCATCTGTATAAGCTTGATTTTCATTTATAAAAAACAATCTTAAATTTGGATTCTCTGAAAGCATTGAGGCAAAGTCTTCTTCAATTTTTCTATTATCTTCAGTTTGAAATATTTTTAAAACTTCTCTATCTTGCTTTTGCATAGAAGAACTCTACCTCCTTTTAAACTAATTCCATTTATATAATAATAAAAATCCTCTAATTACATTCTCAAGTGTTCTATCACATTTTGCGATAGGTATAATTGTTTTTTCAGCAGCTTTTAAATAGCCTTCATATTTTGCTTGTCTAGCCCAATTTTCAAGATTTCTAGGCGAAATAACAATATCTAACTCTTCAGCCTCTATTTTATTTTTTAATTTATGATATACTCCTAAAATTTTTGTAACATATTCTTTACATTCTGGAACTCTTGTTATTAACATTTTCTTTATTGCTGCATCTGATAATGAAGCGATTTCAACGATAGTATTAAATCTGTTATATAATGCTTGATTCAACTCTTTTGTTCCAAAGTATCCTAAATTCATAGTTGCAAAGAATCTAAAATTAGGATTTCTTCTAACTATTTCTCCGTTATCTAATCTAACAAATCCATTGTCATCTAATAATGAATTCAAGAAAGCTAAATATGCTGGTTTAGCAAAGTTTATTTCTTCAAATACTACTGCTCCCCCATCTCTTATTGCTTTTGTAACAAAGCTTTCTTTAAAGACTATTTGATCTCCTTCTGGAATAAATTTACCTAAAATAAATTCATCTAAATTTTCGCTACAATTTACTGTATCCATAATAGGAAGTCCAATATCTCTACAAATTAGCTTACAAGAAATTGTTTTACCAGTCCCAGCAGGACCATGAAGTAAAACAGTTTTTGAATCTCCATTTACTACTGCGTTACATATCGGTTTTAATTGTTCTGGAAGTTCAAACTCTTCTCCTAAATTAGGTATTAGTTGTTTTTGTTCTTCTGTAAATACATTATCTTCAAATTTTGTAACTACTATATCTAATGTTTCTTGTAATTGCTCTTTGTTTTGTCTTATAATTCCGTAAACATCTTTATAAGAAACAAATTCTCTTAAATCATAATTAAGAAGATCTTCATCTGTTGTGAAATTGTAATCTTCCATTTTATGCTCTTGATAAAAGTCTTCATGAATATTTACAAAAGTATCAGCTGTTGGATTTTCTATGTAATTAAAGACAACTCTGTTAAATTCATCATCGTTACTTGTATCTCTTGCAAGTAATGCAGCAAAAGAAACAAAATACCAATAAATCATATCTATTAGTTCGCCATCTTCTGGATATTCTTTACTCTCTGTTGGTAGTATATTTAGATTTTCGTCATAGAAGGTTAAGCTAATTTCATTATTCTCTAATAAAACAACAGCTTGATCAACTCTATTATCAATTATTCCGTTGTCTTTCCAATCTTCTGGAAATTTAACTTTGAAATATAGTTTTGATTTATCGCTATTTACTAAAATATCTCCAGAGATTCCATCTTCGTTTGTAATTAAGCTTCTTAATACAAGAGAAAATAAAGTTATTCCCTCTCCTATTGGTTGACAAAGTGTTGTTGTTCCTCTATATGATTGATTATTTGGATGTACATAGTATTGAGTAGCATCAGACAAATGCCTGAATCCAAATCCTTTATATATTTCATCGCTATTTTCCCTTACAATTTTGTAAGAATCTTTAAATATATTCATAAATTCCACCTCTATATTTAATGTGATATTTTTAATCCTTTATTTTCATCTAAATCAAAACCTACTTGCCAGAAACAGCTGTCTAATATTTTCATTTGAGGATATTCCATTCCGCTTACAGTCATTTGACATCTTGCATTTTCAAATTCTTCATAGTATTTATTATAAAAATCAACTAATTCTAGTATGGATTTTATATTAAAATTACCAGAAGCAGCTTTTTCATTTCGTATTCCAGAAACAAAGTATCTATCATAAGCAGGAACGCATCCTAAAGTTCCCATTAAAACTTTTGTAACTAAAGTATCAGATAATTCATTTTTAGGAATAGATTCTTTTACACTTAAACGAATTTCATTATATACTTCTTTTATTCTACTTACTAAATCTTTTAATTTTTCTTGGTTTTCTATATTCTTATATTGATTTATTTCTATTCCCCATAATGAGTTATATTTATCTTCGAGTAATATTTTTATTACAGGTTTATGTACTTTATAATCTCTCTGCAATAAGAACGAAGAACCTCTATACATTCCCCAACTTGCTAGATAAAAAGATAAGTGCAAACATAAATAGTCTATAAATTCATCATCTACAACGCTTGTATTATGGGCATCATAAAATATTTTATAGCAATATTCCCATGATCTATACCTACCATTTTCATCTTCTCTTAATTTATTATAAAATTTTAAACCTTGATTTATTATTTCTTTAATATCACTCATTATAGTACCTTCTTTTTACTTTAGTTATCATCATTAGGATTATACTCTTCATCGTCTTCAGCAACTTGTAATAATTCATTATTATTATTTGCTAAATTGTATAATTCTTCTTCATTTCTAAATCCATTAGCTTTTATGTATGTATGCTCTGTTTGAGTATCATCATCTCTTTTTTTACTTACTTCTATATTTTCTCCCATCAATTCTGCTTGTAATACAACTGTTTGAACTGCTTCATCTGCCTTTGTTGGTGGATAATGATATTTTCTTAACAATCTTTTTATTTCTCTTCTCATAAATGCTCTAGCTGATTCCTTCTTGTCCCAATCAACAGTCCTGTTCTTTCTAACTGTTTCAGTAAGTTCATGAGCTAATTGTATTAAAACTTCGTCTTGCATTTCTTTTAATACATTAGGATCTTTAACAAGAGCATCATAGAAAGCGTATTCATCGTCTGTTAATCCTTTTTCTTTACCTTCATTTTTAGCATCAACAACTTCTTTTGAAAGATTTAATAATTCTTCAATAACTTCAGCACTTGTTATTAAACGATTATTATATTTTTTCATTATTTCAGCCATTTTTTGTGAAAACAATTCTGCTTTTACTAAATTAGTTCTTTTGAAAACTCTAATATTTCCATCAATAAGTCTTTTCAATAATTCGGCTGCAATGTTTTTATTCTTTGATTTCTTTATACTTTCAAGATATTCCTCTGAAAGAATAGAAATTTCTGGGTTACTTCTATCTGCTGCTTTAAATATATCAATTATTCCGTCTTCTTGAATAGCTTGTTCTAATACATTTAAGATTCTTTGGTTTACTTCTGTTGTAGTTAAATGTCCTTTTCCTGTTATTTTATTAACGCCAACTTTTACGCCTTTAAAGAATTCAACTTCTAATTTTGTTTGTTCGTCTAATATACTTCTTGCAAGTGTTTCAGCTTGAGATAAAGCTGTTGCTTCAGCAATAAAATCTTTCTTTTCATCTTCGTCTTTAGAAAGTACATAGTTAATTCCATCAGCTAAAGTTCTTAATCTTAATTGGTTTGAACTACTAAAGAAACCTTGATAATCAAATCCATAGAAGAAATCTCTCATTACTTCTAGTTTCTCTCTAACTATTACATACGCTGCTGTAATATCTGGAACTTTATCTCTATCTCTATTTGTATATTCATTTAAAGCGTTTCTTAAGTCTGCTCCTATACCTATATAATCAACAATAAGTCCTGCTTCTTTGTCTTTGTAAACTCTATTAACACGAGCTATTGCTTGCATTAAGTTATGACCTCTCATAGGCTTGTCTATATACATAGTAGCAAGGTCTGGTACATCAAATCCAGTTAGCCACATATCAACAACAATAACGATTTTTAGCTTACTTTTTTCATCTTTGAATTCAGTTGCAAGGTCATCTCTATACTTTTTATTTCCAACTATTTCATGCCAATCAGTTGGATCATCATTATTGTCTGTTAAAACAACTTTAATTTTATCTTTCCATTCTGGTCTTTTTTCTATAATTTCTTTGTATAAATCTATTGCTATTTTTCTTGTCATACAAACGATCATAGCTTTTCCGTTTAGTATATCTTCTCTTTGCTCGTAATGTTCAATAATATCTTTAGATAACATTTCTAAACGATCTTGTGCGCCTATAACTGTTTCAAGTTTTGCAAGTTCTTCTTTAGATTTAGTTACAGTTTCAACATCAGCCTCGTCATTTTCAATTATGTAGTTATACTCGTCATCAATTTCTTTAAGAACATTTTCGTCAAGCTTTAATTTTGCAACTCTATTTTCATAATAAATAGGAACAGTAGCATTATCTAATACAGCTTGAGTCATATCATATACATCTATGTAATCTCCGAAAAGTATTCTTGTGTTTTTATCTGCGTATTCTATTGGAGTTCCAGTAAAAGCTATAAAAGTAGCTTTAGGAAGACTATCTCTCATCTTTTTAGCATAACCTGTTTGGAATTCTCCAGTTTTTCTATTGAATTTCTTTTCTGTGCTATATTGACTTCTATGTGCTTCATCAACAATAAATATAATATTTTCACGATCAGAAATTATATCATCGCCTTCTTCAAATTTTTGTATAGTTGTAAATATAATTCCTCCTGCATTCACGCTTAATAATTCTTTTAATTTCTTTCTACTTGCAGCATGCTGTGTCTTTTGAGGAAGTATTTCTCTATTGGTATTTGCAAATGTTTCATATAATTGGTTATCTAAATCGTTTCTGTCTGTTAGTACAACAATAGTAGGATTGTTTAAGTCTTGTATTTTAGAAATCTTTCCAGTATAAAATACCATCGCAAAACTTTTTCCAGAACCTTGAGTATGCCATACAACACCTGCTTTTCCAGAAT
Source organism: uncultured Clostridium sp. (assembly GCA_900553755.1). Classification (GTDB taxonomy): domain Bacteria; phylum Bacillota; class Clostridia; order TANB77; family CAG-508; genus UMGS1901. The sequence goes on along the minus strand of USEX01000001.1, from coordinate 1,536 downwards.
GTTCATCTAATGCTTTTAATGTGCTTTTTATTGATTTATCTACCGCAAAATATTGATGGTATCCTGCAAGTATTTTTATTCTTCCTTTTTCTTTATTTTGAAATAATATAAAGTTAGTAATAATATCAATTAGTCTATCTTTTCTGAAAACTCCATTTAATAATACATCTATTTGGTTTATATTGTCTTCTGGCTTTTCTCCATCTTTAGATTTCCATGTCATAAATCTATTAAAGTCTGCTGTAATAGTTCCTATTCTTGCATTTATTCCATCACTTATAACACTAAAGGCATTGTAATAAAATAAGCTCTTAATATCTTCTTGATAATTTTTTATTTGATTATATGCGTTTTCAATAGTTGTATCTTCATTTATTGCATTTTTAAGTTCAAATACAATTAGAGGGATTCCGTTTATAAATACAACAACATCAGGTCTTTTTTCTTTATATTCAATAACTGTATATTGATTTAAAACTTGGAATAGGTTATTTTCTATATTATCTCTATCAATTAACTTTGCGACAAAAGTTTTATTTCCTTCAATAGGAACTTCAATTCCTGCATAAAGCATGTGATAAAATTCGTAGTTTGCTTCTACAAGATCTACTGCATGAAAGTTTCTTATCTTTCTATATACTTCATCTGCAATATCTTCAGTTATTCCTTCATTTATTTTATATAAAGATTCATAAAATACATCTTTTAGTATTGCCTCTTTATAATCTCTTTCAATATCAGGTGCATACTGATATTCATAACCTAATTCCTTTAATTGTTCAATTATGGCTTGTTCTACATTATCCTCTCTGAACATTTCTAATTCCCCCTATCTTGTTTTGTTCCTTTGTGCTTACAAATAACAATTTGTATGACTAAATTTCAATTTTATCTAGATCTATTTCTCCATTCATAAGTTTTGGTAGCAATGTATCTCTAATTTGCTCTAGCGTTGAAATTTTACAACAATTTTCTTTATATTTTTTCATCAATATTGATAAACTTTTTTCTAGTATTCTTAAATTATCTTGATCTGGAATAATAAATTTTAGTTTATTCATATTTTCTTGGTTTATTTTAGGTTGAACAGCTCCAGTAACAAGAGATTTAACATCTGTATTTCTTAATGCAAAATATAAATACTCATTTGAAATTATGCTTCCTTGCAATACATGAGCATGATTATTTGCCCAAAATTTTCCCCATATATATTGTAAAACTGGCTTATTATCATCTGTAATAACTGTTCCATCTTCTCCCATAAGAATATATGTATCATCAAACAAATAATTATCAACATAGTCTATAATAGAGGTTGCCCCATAATATGGATAAGTTCCTTTGTGTTCTTCTCTTTCTCTACTAGACATAGGTTTCCTTTTTGAGTCAAAATTATTTGATATTTCTTTTAAAGTTTTTATATGCCATTCATCTTTAGGACTGATAAAGAAATTGTTGTAGATTAAATCTCCTAATTGTAACAAATTATTATTTGTATGATTATTTAATTCAATTCTTTTTGTAATAGTTTCTAAC